>JBEAQA010000054.1:0-3912 GCA_041164105.1 Bacteroidota bacterium
AGGTGCACAATGCGGGTTAAGGGCGCGCTCACCGCAAGCGGAGTTCCAAGGCGTCGCCCGGTTGAACGCCCAGCAAGCGGGCGGCTTGGTTGACGGAATCGGAACCGCCGTCGACCATACCGATTTCGAGGTAGCCGTAGCGGTTGGTTCGAAAGTAGAGGCTGCCCGAGGGGAGGTTCGCGCTGCCCCACCACTGGCGAACGCGCTGGCCGCGGACGGTCGTTTCGAATGCTTCGCCGTGGTGCCATCGGTGCAGCCAGTCGGCCTCGGCGTCGGTGACCAGTTGGCCGTAGTGGTCGACGTACTGAACGTGCACGAGGGCGGATTGCGGACTGCGGACTTCCGGGCGGAGCACGGTGCGTTCGGTCCATTCGCTGCGGGCGGGACCGAGCACGCTGAGGGCGCCCCCGTCGAGCAGGTGGGCCGCCGCCGCCGCGAGCAGGGCCTCGGCCGTGGTGCAGTCCAAGCGGTTTTTAAGGTCGAGGTGGACGCGCTGGCTGGGCTGAAGGTCGGGGCGAAGCATGGCCAGCAGCCCGTTGTCAAGGCCCAAAAAGAAATGGCCGTCGAGCGCGCAGGCCATCAGGGGCGTGGCGGGCCAGTCGATGCTGTCCACCAGAACCAAGTGCACGCTGCCTTCGGGGAAGTCGCGGTAGGCTCCGCGCAGGATGTAGGCGGCTTCGTTCAGGTTGCGCGACTGCACGCTGTGGGTGACGTCGACGACCGGAGCCACGGTTCCGGTGCGCAGCATTTCGGCATAGACCCTTCCGCGCAGACCCGCCGAATCGGGGTCGCGCCATCCGTAGTCGGTGGTGAGGGTGATGACGGCCACAGGTGTACCTTTGAAGCTGTAAAAGTAATGGAGCGCATCGTCCACCTCGAAGACGTCGACCCCCGAGTTGTGTACGGGGAGCATAATTCCCTGATGCGCCAGCTTGAGGGCTACTTTCCCAAGCTGCGAATTGTGGCCCGCGGCGAGGTGATTAAGTTCACCGGATCCCCCGAAGACATTGCGAGTTTCGAAGAAAAGCTGGATCTGGTGCTGCGCCACATCCGCAAGTTCAACGTGCTGACCGCGCCGCAACTCGAGCGCATCGTGCTCGACGACAGCCCGTCCATCCTCAAGTCGCTGAGCGAAGGCGACGAGGTCATCGTGCACGGGGTCAACGGCCACGTGATCAAGGCGCGCACGGCCAACCAGCAGCGCATGGTGAACGCGGTCGGAACCAACGACCTGACCTTCGCCATGGGCCCGGCCGGCACCGGTAAGACCTACACGGCGGTCGCTTTAGCGGTTCGGGCGCTCAAAAACAAAGAAGTTCGCCGACTGGTGCTGACGCGTCCGGCCGTCGAAGCCGGCGAATCGCTCGGTTTTTTGCCCGGCGACATGAAGGAAAAGCTCGATCCCTACATGCAGCCGCTGTACGACGCGCTGCGGGATATGATTCCGGCCGAGCGGCTGGTGCAGTACCTCGAGAACGGCACGATCGAAATCGCGCCTCTGGCCTTCATGCGCGGACGCACCTTGGATCGCGCCTTCGTGATCCTCGACGAGGCCCAAAACACGACGGTGGCCCAGATGAAGATGTTCCTCACCCGCATGGGGCCGTCGTCCAAGTTTATTGTCACCGGGGATCCTTCGCAGACGGACCTGCCCGCGCGCACGGCGTCGGGCTTGCCCCACGCCCTTCGCCTGCTGGGCGGAATGCACGGAATCGGCCGCATCGAGCTCGACGGTCGCGACGTGGTACGGCATCCGCTGGTACGCAAGATTATTGCCGCGTACGACGCCGAAGGTCAAAAGGCCATGGCTGCGCGGGCAGAACGGGCCAAAAACGAACCAACATCTACAGAATCTTAACCCATGGCTTTAACGCACGCAGAATTTCACTTTACGGGACAGGAATCGGTCTACCACGGCAAAGTCCGCGACGTCTACCGCCTAGCCGGTGGCCGCATGGTTATGGTCGCCTCGGACCGCATCTCGGCGTTTGATGTGGTGCTGCCGAAGGGAATTCCGCATAAAGGTCAGGTTTTGAACCAAATGGCCGCGCACTTTCTCGAGGCTACCGCCGACATCGTGCCGAACTGGCGCACGGCGAGCCCCGACCCGGTCGTAAGCGTGGGCTACGCGGCGGAACCCTTTAAAGTGGAAATGGTGGTGCGCGGCTACCTCAGCGGGCACGCGTGGCGGACCTACGCGTCCGGCGGCCGAAGCCTTTGCGGCGTAGCCTTGCCTGAAGGCCTTCGCGAGTCCGACGCCTTGCCGAGCCCCATCATTACGCCAACGACTAAAGAAGCGATTGGCACCCACGACGAAGACATTAGCCGCGAAGAGATTTTGGCGCGCGGCATCGTCCGCCCTGACCACTACGCGCAGCTCGAGCAGTACACGCTGGCCCTTTTTGCCCGGGGTCAGGCCATGGCTCGCGAGCGCGGACTCATTCTGGTCGACACGAAGTACGAATTCGGCTTGCTGCCCGACGGTCGGGTGGTGCTCATTGACGAAATCCACACGCCGGATTCGTCGCGCTACTTTATTGCGGAGGGCTACGAAGCCCGCCAAGCCGCGGGCGAGCCTCAGGTTCAGCTGTCCAAAGAATTTGTTCGTCAGTTCTTGATTGCCAACGGATTTCAGGGTAAGGATGGCCAGCAAATCCCCGAACTCACGGACGAGTGGGCCGAAGACGTTTCGAAGCGCTACATCCATTTGTACGAGTTGGTCACGGGTAAAACGTTTGAGCCGGCTCCGGCGGGCGATGCTGCGGCCCGCATTCAGGCCAATGTGGAACGCTTTTTGGCGGCCCATCCGGTATGAAGCGATTTTTAGTGGCACTTGCCCTCACCGTGGGTGGATGGAGCGCCTCCGCCCAGCTTTCGCGGGGGCTGACCGCGGGCTACCACGTGGCCGACGTACGGGTTTCGTTTAATCCCTTGATTGATCCGACGTTCACGCCGGTGGCCACGGGCCGTGCCGGCTACCACGTGGGCGGTTTTTACCGAGGTTCGGCGGGCGTGCTGTACGTTCAGCCCCAAGTTTGGTTGACGGGACTCAACCAGGAATTTGTGCTGGACGACGGGAGTTTTTCGCCCGAAGTAGTGGACTGGTCGCTGATTCGCCTCGACGTTCCCGTCGAAGTTGGCGTCAAACTCGGGCCGTTTTTTGGCTTTGTGGCCCCGGTGTATTCGCTGGCCTTGGCCGAAACGGGCGGACTCAACCTCACGGATCCCGGTAAGGGCAGTTGGGGCGGACACGTCGGTGTGGGCCTAAAGCTCGGTGGGCTGCAGGTCAGTGCCCGCTACGAGGGGTCGCTGTCCACCTTTGGGCAAACACTCACCGTAGGCGGGGTGGATTTTGAGACGGACAACCGGATTAATCAATTCATCGCGTCGGTGGCCATCAAACTTTAAGCGCGGACAGTACGTCATAAAAAAGCCGACTCGGGGAACCAAGTCGGCTTTTTTTTAAGTTGAAAACGACTATTTGCCGCTTCCGTTGGTCGCCGCAGCGGGCTTCGAGCAGCACGAGCCGCCGGCGGGAGCCGAAGCGCATCCTTGCGTTTTGGCGGCGGCTGGAGCGCAATGCGCCTCCTCTTTGCCGTCCTTCTTTTTCTTTTTGGCCGTCGTGGCGGTGGCCACCGGCTTCTTGGGGTCCGTGTCGGCAAGTGCCGAGGTCGTCAAGCCCACAGCGAACAGCGCAGCAAGGGCGATAGCAGCAAATTTTTTCATGGCGTGCATTGGTTAATCTTCTTCTAAAGTAGGAAAAATTCCGGGCCGAACCACCTGCAGGCGGCCGCTGTGCACGTATTCGGCTAATAAACTGCGCAAGTACGGCTGCTGGGGAAGCAGGGTGAGGCGGTTTTTCAGGGTAGCCTGGTCGTGCACTTCTTGTTCGAGCCGCACGTAGGCGTAGCC
>JBEAQA010000055.1:0-2709 GCA_041164105.1 Bacteroidota bacterium
AGTGGGTGCACGCCCTGTACGCCACCTACGGCTACGTCTTCAACACGAATTGGAAGGCCCAAGCCGGCATGAGATACGAAGTGGCCAACCTGAACTTTGTGCTCAAGAACGGGACCGCGATGGACTTTACGTACCCGGGCTACTTCCCTAGCGTCTTCTTGACCTACAGCCCCAAAAAGGGCACGGATTTTCAGGCCAGCTACGCCATGCGCGTCAACCGACCTGGAGAACGGGAACTCAATCCCCTGATTGACTACTCGAACCCCCAGTCGTTCCGCAAGGGCAACCCCCTGCTTCAGCCCGAGTACACGCACGCCTTCGAGCTCAGCGCCGCGAAGTACGCCAAGTGGGGTTCCGCCACGCTGAGCGGCTACGTGCAGCACACCACCAACATGTTTTCGCGCTTTCTCGAGGTCGACAACACCGGCTTTGTGACGGTTACCTGGGCCAACTACGACACGCGGGACCGCTTTGGCCTGAGCGGCAACACGATGGCCCGCCTGGGTAAAAAATGGAGCCTGCAGGCCTCGGGCGACGCGTTCTGGTCGGTCATCAACGCCGCAAACTTGCAAGCTGGTCTGACGCAATCCGGCTTTGGCTGGCAGGGGCGCGCTAACGCGATGTACAACCCGTCGCCCGCCCACCAGGTTCAGCTGACGTTCAACCAGTGGGGCGCGGGCCCCACCGGTCAAGGCTACTTCAAGGGCATCCAGTTTTTTGACTTGGGCTACAAGTACGACCTGATCAAAAACAAGCTCAACGTCAACGTGCGCTTGAGCGACGTGTTCAAGCAGCGCCGCTTTCAGGTGGAACAGCATCCGCCCTTCACCGACATTTACTTCATGCGCTTTCGCGAGAGCCGCATTGGCTTTGTCACCCTGCAGTACAACTTCGGAAAACCCGACCGCACATCCGGGCGCGGCGGACGGGGCGGACGCGGAATGGGCGGCGGCATGGAAGGCGGCGGCGGTGACGACATGGGCATGTAAACCCTTTGGCCCGTCCCGCGTTACCTAGGTATGCGTCGACTCATTCATCTTTGTGCCCTCGGAGTGCTCAGCGCCCTGACGGCCTGTGCGCAACCCACTAAAAATTCTGCCCCCGTGAGCTTACTTCCTGCGACCCCTGCCCAACCCGGCAACGAAACCTTGATTCTGGCCTCCGGCTGCTTTTGGGGCACGGAATACTTCCTTAAGCGCATCGACGGCGTCGTGGCCACCACCGTGGGCTACACCGGAGGGCACGTCGAAAACCCCTCCTACGAGCAGGTTTGCACGAAAAAAACCGGCCACTACGAGGCCTGCTTGGTCGAGTACGATCCGGCGCGCACCGACGCCGAAACGGTGCTTCGCATGTTTTTCGAAACCCACGATCCGACGCAAACCAACGGTCAAGGTCCCGACATTGGCCCGCAGTACCGCAGCGCGGTATTCTACCAAAACGAGGCCCAGCGCGAGCTCGCCGCGTCGCTGATCGACTTGCTCCGCGCCAAAGGCTTGAACGTGGCTACCGAACTGCTTCCTGCCGCCCCGTTTTACTCCGCCGAAGGCTACCACCAGGACTACTACGACCTCAAAGGCGGAACGCCGTACTGCCACGGGTACCGACCGTTGTTTTAGCTGGTTGGCTGGTTGGCTAGTTAGCTCGTTGGCTGGTTGGCTCGTTAGCTGGTTGGCTCGTTAGCTGGTTGGGGATAACCTGTTGAAAACTCTCGTTGATAACTCGCGAGGAGCTTTGAAATGGCGGTTAACTTCGTGAATTATGGCAGCCTTGCACTACACGTTGGACGTCCACCTCGCCTTTCTTCTCTTTCAGGAAGATAGCCTGGCTGTGCCCGGTTTGGGCACGTTCAGTGTGCGCCGCTACGGGGCCGAAATTCAGCTTCCGGCCGGCTTGATTTTGCCGCCCGCCCGACGGGTGAGCTACAGCCCGCAGGCCGAGTCGGTATCGCCCGCCCTGCTGGCCCATCTTTTTGCGGTCGAGGGACTGGACGCTGAGGCCGCCGAGGTGGCCCTTCGCCAGGCCGTGGATGCGTACCGCGAGGTGCTCGAGCGCGGCGACCGACTGACCCTTCGCGGCATTGGCAGCGTGCGCCGCCACGGAGCCCAGTGGACCTTTAAAGCCAGCCTTGAAGCCAACTTTTTGTCGGAATCCTACGGACTTCCCATGTTCCGCATGGATTTGGTTCAGGAGCAAGCGAGCCCGCTCCGCTCGGATTCCGCGCCCGCGCCCAAAGTGCGGTCGTGGCAAGCTGCCGCTATCGTGGCGGGAGCCCTGGGATTGGCCGCCATCGGCGGAACCAAAGACGACGTGCGCGCCAGCGTGAAGCAAGCCGCTGTGGAATGGAACGTCCCCGCGTGGTGGTCCAACCAAAAGACGAGTTTGCTGCGCACCTGGGATTCGTGGTCGACCGAACTCGAGGCGGGCTACGACCGCGCGACGGAGGCACTGCGCTCAAGCGCCGATGAGGTCTCTGAGGACGCCCTCACCGCGACGAACGAAGACGTGGATGCTTTGCCTTTGGTGCCGGCGCCCGCCAGTGAAGTTCCTGCCGCGGAATCTGTAGCGGAAGCACCCGAAGTGGCCGCACCCAAGGCCGCCGAAGCACCCAAGACCACGGAAGCACCCAAGGCCGCAAACGCCCCCAAGGCGGTGCGCAAAATCGCGAACGATAAAGGCCAATACGCCCTGATTGTGGGTGCCTTTGTA
>JBEAQA010000056.1:0-3770 GCA_041164105.1 Bacteroidota bacterium
CAAAGGGACCGTAGGCCGGCATGCCCTTGTAGCCGTCGCCAAATTTTTGGTTGATGCGGCGGTAGCCCAGCTCGGCCAGCAGCCGCTTGCTAAAGTCAAACAGCGCCTTTTGGCGCTCGACGGTGAACACGCGGTAGCCCATTTCTTCGAGAACGGCGGCCTGGTAGCCCGAACCCGTGCCGATTTCAAGGATTTTGGCCCCCTCGGGCAGACCCAGCGCGTCCGACTGAAAGGCCACGGTGTAGGGCTGCGAAATCGTTTGGCCCGCGGCAATCGGAAACGCGACGTCCTGGTAGGCAAACTCTTCGAACGAGCTCTCGAGAAAGGCGTGGCGCGGAATACGCCCCATGGCCGCCAAAACGCGCTCGTTCTGAATGCCTTTGCTGCGCAGAACCGCCAGCAGTTGCTGGCGCTGCCCTTGGTGCCGCGGTAAATCAGAAGCCATAGGCCGAAAGTACAACCGTACCTTTGTGTCCTATGCTCCGCCCCACGCGACTTTTGAACATCTTGGCCTTGGCGATTTTGGCCGCTCTGGCCGCCTCGTGCGACCGCCAAACGGCGCGGCCCGTGGTCTACCTCGAGGTCGACAGCTTGGCCTTGGTCCCGGACCCCAGCAAGGGCACGTCCAGCGCCCACATCCGCTCGGTTTGGGTGGAAGCCGAAGGCCGATACTACGGAGTTTACCCGTTGCCGGCGCGGATTCCGCTCCCCGTGGACAACCCCAACGCGACGGTGCGCCTTTACCCGGGCGTCGAGGTCAACGGCATCAGCAGCTTTCAGGCCCAGTACGAGTTTTATGCGCCGTATACCCGGAACCTCAACGCGGAATTCGGCCAAACGGTGGTCTGGCCGCCGAGTGGCGCGGCCGTGCTCGCATACGAAAACTGGGCTCAAGTCGTTACCGTTGAAGACTTTGAGTCGGCTGGGGTTCAACTTGCCCCCACGCCGCGCAGCGACACCGTGTGGAACCGTACCCAATCTGATCGTTTTCCGGCTCCGGCCGGCGAATCCCATAGCGCCAGCGGAATGGTCGTACTGCGCCACGGCCAAGTCATCTTTGAAGCCATCACGCAGCAGGCCTACGTGCTGCCCAAGTCCGGAGCCAGCGTGTACCTCGAGTTCAACTACAAGTCCACCATGCCCTTCAGCTTTGGCGTCGTAGCCAACGAAAACGGAACGAGCACCCAGCAAACGACGGTGACGTTCCGCGAAAAGGACACCTGGTCGAAGGCTTACGTCAACTTGGTCACGGAAGTTTCGGCCTTTCCGGGGGCCCTGAACTACAACCTCTTTCTGGGCGCGGTGCGTACGGACACCACATCCGCCGCCGACACCCTCTGGCTGGACAACCTCAAATTGGTGTACCGTTGAGTCCACGGAGTTCCGCCCTGCGCGCCCTGCAAACGCGCTACACGATCGCCTACCTCGCCGGTGACGTGCTGGCCGCGGCACTCGCCTACACTTGGCTGTACAGCTACCGAAAGGGCGTCGTGGAGCCGGCCCGTTTTGGCCTTGAATCCATGCACTGGGACGACTTTTATCCCGTGGGAACGGCGTTGGTAGCGGGACTCTGGGCAACCACCCTGGCGACTGTGGGACTGTACCAAAGCTTGCTGCGCAAATCGCGCTTGACGGAACTGAGCCGGCTGCTGCAGACCTGGTTCTTTTTTGTGCTGGCGTTTTTTCTGCTCTTTGTGCTCGACGACTACGTCAAAAGCTACACGGCCTACTGGGGCTTGTTAAGTCGGTTTGGCGGAACCCTGCTGGCGGCAAGCGCACTGTCCCGATTGGCGGTTGGGGCGCACATCCGATGGCAGATCAGCTCGGGACGGCTGCACTTCCCCACCCTTTTGCTGGGCGACCGCAGCTTGCTGGAGGCGCACTTGCCCGAAATCCGCCAGCACGCGGCCTCTTCGGGCGAGGTTTTGGCCGGATGGATGTCCCTGCACGGCACCGAGGGCGAAACCCTGTGCTGCGGGCTTCCGCTGCTGGGACCCCCGTCCGAAATTGCAAATTGGGCCAAGCGCTTAAACGTCGAGGACGTCATTTTGGCGCTGCCCCCCGAAGAGCACCACCGACTCACCCCCCTGCTCCTCGACCTTGAGGAACTGGGGCTCCGCATTTTTATGTTTCCGGACACGTACGGCATCCTTTCGGGCATGGTCGGCATGGACGAGCACGGGGTTCCGCTCATGGAATGGCACCACGAGCCGATGGACGCCTGGCAGCGCAACAGCAAGCGCCTGGCCGACGTCGTGCTTTCGGCGCTGGCCTTAGTAGTTCTGGCCCCCGTGATGGCGGGCGTGGCCGCTGCGGTGGCCGGCACCCGCGGTCCCGTGTTCTTTCGCCAAGAGCGGCTCGGACGCTACGGTACGCCGTTCCGAATTGTGAAATTCCGCACCATGCGCTCGGACGCGGAAGCGGCTGGACCCCAGTTGTCTTCGGAGGAAGATCCGCGCATTACCTCGGTAGGCCGCGTGCTGCGCAAGTACCGACTCGACGAGCTGCCCCAGTTTTGGAACGTACTCGTCGGCGACATGAGCATTGTCGGCCCCCGGCCCGAGCGCGCCTTTTTTGCGCAGCAAATCATTGATCGCGCTCCGCAGTACCGCCACATTTACAAGGTTCGGCCCGGAATCACCAGCTGGGGCATGGTTCGCTACGGCTACGCCAGCGACGTCGACCAGATGATTCGCCGCATGGAATTCGACCTGCTGTACATCGAGAACATGTCGTGGCGCAACGACCTGAAAGTTCTGCTGTACACCGTGTGGACCGTCCTCAAGGGGCGCGGAAAGTAGGGTTCCGGCCGTACTTTTAAGCCCATGAAGCACTGTACCGTACTCGGCGCAGGCACGATGGGCAACGGAATCGCCCACGTGTTCGCCACCAGCGGATGGAACGTCTCGCTGTTCGACATCAGCGCTCCGGCCTTGGAGCGCGCCCTTTCTACGATTTCGAAGAATCTGGAACGCCAAGTGGCCAAGGGCCTCTTGACGGCGGACGATGCCGCCGCTGCCGTGGGGCGCATCAGCACCTACACGGAACTTGCGCCCGCCGTCGCCAGCTCGTCGCTCGTGGTCGAAGCCGCGACCGAAAACGTGGACATCAAGCTCAAGCTCTTCACCCAGCTTGACGAGCTCTGTGCGCCCGAAACCATTTTAGCCTCGAACACCTCGTCGATTGCGATTGGACGCATTGCCGCGGCCACCAAGCGCCCCGAGAAGGTCATCGGCATGCACTTTATGAATCCAGTGCCCGTCATGAAGCTCGTCGAGATTATTCGCGGCTACAAGACCTCCGACGAAACAGCTGCTTCGGTCGTGGCCACCAGCCGCGAACTGGGCAAAATTCCGGTCGAATGCAACGACTACCCGGGGTTTGTGGCTAACCGCATTTTGATGCCCATGATCAACGAAGCGATTGAAACGCTTCAAACGGGCGTCGGCAGCGTCGAGGCGATCGACTCGATTATGAAGCTCGGTATGGCGCACCCGATGGGGCCGCTGCAGCTGGCGGACTTTATCGGACTCGACGTGTGCCTGAGCATCCTTCGCGTACTGCACGAGGGACTGGGTCAGCCGAAGTACGCTCCGAATCCGTTGCTGGTCGCCATGGTGACCGCCGGCGACTTGGGCGTCAAGTCGGGACGCGGATTCTACGACTACGCCAACGGAACCAAAGACGCGCCCGTCGCGCCCAATTTTCGCTAATTCTAACACTGCATCATGAAAAACATGTTTTTTTGGGGCGCGCTGGCCGTTTCGGCG
>JBEAQA010000057.1:0-4490 GCA_041164105.1 Bacteroidota bacterium
TTTGTGCACCAGCCGGACGGAATTCCGCCCCGAGTCGGGCACTACTACCGCACGGTGGTCGAGCGTGGCGCCCGAGAGGCTAACCTGTTGATGACGGTGTCCGAAACGTCCAAGGCCGACCTCGTGGCGACCTACGGAGTACCGGACGACCGCGTAGTGGTGACGCCCAACGCGCCCCAGCACGACTTTCGGCCCATGCCCGAAGCCGCCGCAACCGCCCGCCAGCGCTGGGCCCAAGGCCAGCCCTACTTTTTGTTTGTGGGCGCCTTCACCCCCCGCAAAAACGTACGAATGCTCCTGATGGCCTTTGCAGCCTACTGCGAGCGGCATCCGGAACGCCGCGAATCCTTAGTACTCGTGGGCAACCCCCTGCACCGCGACCCGGAGCTTGAAGGGCTGGCCCGAAGTTCCGGGGACCGCGTGCACTGGGCCGGGCGCGTCGAAGGTTCGGACCTCAATGCGCTCTACGCCGGGGCGGTCGCCTTTGCCTTTCCGTCGCGCTTTGAAGGTTTCGGAATTCCGCTCGTCGAAGCCATGGCCTCGGGCTGCCCCGTGCTGAGCAGCAACGCCAGCTGCATGCCCGAAATCGCCGGCGACGCCGCGCGCTACGCCGGCCCCGACGACCTCGAAGGCTGGGTGAGCCTCCTGCACGGAGCGGCCGTGGGCGACCCCGCTCCGTGGATCCAGCGGGGACTGGACCGCGCAGCCCAGTATTCTTGGGACCGCAGCGCCGATGCCGCCCGAACCGCACTCACCCAATTGATCAGATGCTGACCGCCGGGGTGGACGAAGCGGGCCGGGGGCCCTTGGCAGGACCGGTGGTCGCGGCGGCCGTGCTCTGGTCCGACGCCTACCGCCTCGAGGGGCTGACCGATTCCAAAAAGCTGAGTGCCGCCCAACGCAATCGCCTGCGGACCGAACTGGAGCAGCTCCTGCCCGAGGGCCATTGGGCGGTGGGCAGCGCGTCGCCCGCCGAAATTGACGAGGTCAACATTCTGCAGGCCACCTACTTGGCCATGCACCGCGCCATCGAACAGCTCAAGCCAGCGCCCGCCTTGCTGCTGGTGGACGGCAACCGATTTAAGGCTTACCCCGGCATCGACCACCGCTGCGAAGTCAAGGGCGACGCCCGGTTTGCGGCCATTTCGGCCGCCTCCATCTTTGCCAAAACGGAGCGCGACCGCATCATGCACGAGCTGCACGTAGAATTTCCGCAGTACGGCTGGGACCGAAACATGGGCTACCCCAGCCATGGCCACCGGGCGGCCCTCGAGCAGCATGGGCCCTGCGCCTGGCACCGCCGTAGTTTTGCATGGAAACCCAGCCAACTCCGCCTCGAACTGTGATCCGAACTTTTGCCCTTGCGCTCGCCGCGCTGACGCTGGCCAGCTGCGCCACCGAACCCGCCGCCAACCACCCTATGGCGGCCTCGCTCGCCGGCAACGCCACGTGGCTGATCGACGTGCCGAACATGGCCGCCGCCAGCCGGCAGTCGGGCTTGCTCGACAGCCTGCTCGGCTTTGAGGACGTGGCTGTGGTGCATTCCGCCCTGACCCGCTGGCCCGAAGGGCGCGCCTTGCTGAGCAACCACCGCGTCGGCGAATTCAACGACGCTTGGGTACTCGCTATGCCGAGTGGACTTTGGCAGCCCTCACTGCTTCGCCAACCCTATTCCGTGCGGACCTACAACGGAACCAGCCTGTACGAAGGCGACGGCTGGGCCGCAGCGCGCACCGACGACTACGTCTGGATTGCCACCTCGGACCTGCTGGTCGAAGAAGTCCTGCGCAACCGAAAAGCGGGCGTCACCGTGGACAGTGCGGGCCAGGCCTTGCTCGCGATGCTTCCCGAAGGCGGAATGGCCTTGGGCCACCGCGCCGCACAAACCTTTGGCGCCCCCGAGGCCCTGTCGTTTGAGTGGACCTCGATCCGCAGCCTTCGCAGCAGCCAATACCGCTACCCCGACAGCCTGGTTTCGCCCAAGCGCCAGAGCGGTCCCGTGCGGCTTCCGCCGGTGGATTCGAGTACGGTTTCGCTGCGCGGCAGCGCGGAACGCGTCATCGACGACGAGCGCGAACTCGAAATCTGGGGACTGGGCGAAGGCATTTGGAAGACCTACGTACGCCGCCAACCCTTCATCGTAGCAAATTGGCAGACCTGGAGTGACAGCAGCCAAATTTTGACCGAATGGACGCCCATTGACAGCGTCAAAGACCGCTGGCTGGGCCCGTCCCCCTACGCTTTTGTCAAGTCGTTCGGAACCACCTGGGTCAGCACCGACGACCCCAAGCGCTTTGACCGCAGCGTGGTGTTTCGCCTCGAGCCGACCATCGACCACGGGGACTGCATTCAGGCGGACCTGCTCCGCGGCCAAGGAGGCGATCTTTGGACGTGGCGCGAGGACGACGGCGAACGCGCCCGGTGGATCCTTACTTGGAAGCCCTGGCCCGCGCGTACCGCTTCGCGCCCCGATCAAAGCGCTGAAGACCTTCCGCCTCAATCAGCGCAATAAGCCGTTCGGCGTACTTCGGATTCGTGGCGTACCCCGCCTTTTGAAGGCCCTCGGCCCATCCGCGGTAGTCGTCGGGTTCCAGCGCAAACAGGGCGGAATACCGCTTGCGCGTCCGCAAAAATTCGCTGTGGTCGCGGTACGAGTCCCGCACGCTGCGGTAGCGGCGAAAGCATTCCTGCTCGCGGTCGTCGTCGTGGTAGATTTTACGGCCCTCCCAGCCCTGGTGGCACTTGATTCCGAAGTGGTTGCGCCCCTTCGTGGCCAAGCGGCTCGTGCCGTTGGCCGACTCGAGCATGCCCTGCGCCAGGGTGATGCTGGCCGGAACCCCGCTCCGCTTCATTTCAGCCCGAGCCATCGCAGCGTACTTCGCCACGTAGGCCTCGCGCGGACTCATCTCGGGGGTCACCTTGAGGCTGCTGCATCCGCCGAGCAGCAGGAGTAAAAAGGGCCACCACTTCATTCCTCAAAGATCGTTTTGCCCGACCTTTGCGCCATGCAATCCTTCGCTGAATCTATTCTCGCCGGAATTCCGGCGGAACTCCCCGCCCACCCCGGCATCGACCCGAACGTTTCGCACGCCCCGGTGCGCAAGGACATTCTGAGTTCCGACGAAAAAAAGCTCGCCCTGCGCAATGCGCTGCGCTACTTCGACCCGTGCCACCACGAAGTTTTGGCCCCCGAATTCGCCGAGGAACTTCGCCGCTACGGCCGGATTTACATGTACCGCTTTCGCCCGACCTACACGATGCACGCCCGGCCGATTGGCGACTACCCCGCCCGCACACCGCAGGCTGCCGCGATCATGCTGATGATCCAAAACAACCTGGACCCGGCGGTGGCCCAGCACCCGCACGAACTCATCACCTACGGCGGCAACGGCGCCGTCTTTCAGAACTGGGCCCAGTACCTGCTCACGATGCAGTACCTCGCGACGATGACCGAGGACCAGACGCTGCACATGCACTCGGGGCACCCCCAGGGGCTGTTTCCGTCGTCGCCGCAGGCTCCGCGCGTGGTCGTCACCAACGGCATGGTCATCCCGAACTACTCCAAGCCCGACGACTGGGAGAAGTTTAACGCCCTCGGCGTCAGCCAGTACGGCCAGATGACGGCCGGCAGCTACATGTACATCGGCCCGCAGGGCATCGTGCACGGAACCACGATTACCGTGATGAACGCGGCCCGAAAGTTCACCAAGGGCCCGCTTGAGGGCAAGCTGTTTGTCACCGCCGGACTGGGCGGAATGAGCGGCGCGCAGCCCAAAGCCGCCTCGATCGCGGGGCTCGTCAGCATCACCAGCGAAATCAACGCTGCAGCCGCCGAAAAGCGCCACGCGCAAGGCTGGGTGGACCGCCTGACCTACTCGGCCGACGAAGCCATTGACCTCGCGCTGGCGGCCCAAGCCGTTCAGGGCAACACGTCCATCGCCTTTGTGGGCAACACCGTGGACCTCTGGGAGCGCCTCGTGGCCCGCAACGTGCACGTCGACCTGGGTTCGGACCAAACTTCGTTGCACAACCCCTGGGCGGGCGGCTACTACCCCCAGGGCTTCAGCTACGAAGAATCCAACCGCCTGATGGCTGAGGACCCGGAGCGCTTCCGCACCGAAGTACAGGCCACGCTGCGTCGCCACGTCGCCGCCGTGAACACCCTGCACGCTCGAGGCATGTACTTTTTTGACTACGGCAACGCGTTTTTGCTGGAATCCAGCCGAGCCGGAGCCGACGTACTGGCTGAGAACGGCCTGGACTTCAGCTACCCAAGCTACGTGCAGGACATTCTTGGGCCGATGTGCTTTGACTACGGTTTTGGCCCGTTCCGCTGGGTCTGCGCCAGCGGTTCCGCCGACGACCTGCGCACCACCGACCGCATCGCCGCCGACGTACTGCGTGCCCTGGCCGCCGAAGCGCCCGACGACATCCGCCTGCAGATGGAAGACAACCTGCGCTGGATCGAGCAAGCCGAGGCCAACCGCCTG
>JBEAQA010000058.1:0-3643 GCA_041164105.1 Bacteroidota bacterium
GCGGTGCCGAGCTCGACAGCGACGGCGACGGCGTAGCCGACAGCAAGGACAAGGAGCCGAATACTCCGGCCGGTTCGTTGGTGAACTTCCAAGGTAAGCGCATCGAAGCGGGCCTCGGAACTTCGATCGCCAGCGCCTTCATTCCGGAGGTGATGTTTGCTACCAATAGCGTGACGGTTTCGGCCGACGAAGAGGCCAAGCTGGCCGTGGTTGCCAAGATGCTCAAGGCCAATCCGAACATCCGCCTGCAGATCATCGGTCACGCCGACAAGACCGGTTCCGAGAAGACCAACCTGAAGGTGGCCGAGCGCCGCGCTAAGGCCGTGCTTCGCGTGCTGACGACGACGTTCAGCCTTCCGGAGTCGCGCTTCGAAGTGGTGAGCAAGGGCGAAAACGACCCCATCTCTAAGAAGAACCAGCACAACCGCCGCGTGGAGTTTGTGGTGATCAAGTAATCGTTCGCTTGGTGAACGAAGGGGCCCGGCCGTTTGGTCGGGCTTTTTTTTGGTGAAAACTAGCAGATCCGGTTATACCCGAACGGCGTTTGGAAGACGAAAAGTGAAATCCGGTTATACCCGAACGGGGCGGGGATTTAGCCGCCGAATTCCTTTTTCCAGCGGTTGAGGAGCATCAGGGCGTCCATCGGCGTGATGGCGTTGGGGTCGAGCTGCTCGAGTTCGGCGCGCCAGGCTTGGGCGGTGGGGTCTTCCCACTGGATGAAGGAAAGTTGGGCCGCCGGGGCTCCAGAGTTTTGTTCGGGTATAACCGGATTTGGCTTTTCTTCAAGGTCGCGCAGGACGGAACGGGCCCGCAGCACCACGCTCGGCGGCATGCCGGCCATGCGGGCGACTTCGATTCCGAAGGAGTGCGACGAGCCGCCCTCGGCCAAGGTGCGCAGAAAGACCATGCGGCCGTCGACCTCTTGGATGCGGACGTGGCGGTTGGCTACGCCCGGAAGGCGATCCGCCAGCTCGTTGAGCTCGTGGTAGTGGGTGGCGAAGAGGACCAGCGGTTTGTAGGGATGGTCGTGGAGGTATTCCGCGATAGCTTGGGCGATGCTGAGGCCGTCGTAGGTGGCGGTTCCGCGCCCGATTTCGTCGAGCAGGACCAGGCTGCGCTCGGTCAGGCCGTTGAGGATGGACGCGGTTTCGGCCATTTCAACCATGAAGGTCGATTCGCCGGCGCTGAGGTTGTCGCTCGCGCCCACGCGCACGAAGACGCGATCCAGCAAGGGCAGTTGGGCGGAATCGGCGGCCACAAAGCAGCCAATTTGGGCCATTACGGCATGCAACGCCGTCTGGCGGAGGAGCGCCGACTTACCCGACATGTTGGGGCCGGTAATCATCCAGATGTGCTCGCCCGCGGCGTCGAGGCGCACGTCGTTGGGAATGTAGGGCTGGTCGTCCGGCAAGCGCTGCTCGATGACGGGGTGGCGGCCGGCCTTTACCGTCCAAGTAGCTGGTTGGCTAGTTGGCTGGGTAGCTGGTTGGCTGGTTGGCTGGTTAGCTGGTTGGCTGGTTGGCGAGGTCCGCGACTGCGAAAATTCCGGGCGGATCCAGCGGCGGCGGCGGGCCAGCGCAGCGAAGTTGGTGAGCACGTCGAGTTCGGCGAGGGCCCGGGCGTTGCGCAGAAGTGCGGGGAGCGCGCGCTGGGCGCGCGCGACGAGGTCCGCGAAGAGCTGGGCTTCGAGGGACGCGATGCGTTCGTCGGCCTGCAGGATGCCTTCTTCTTGGACTTTGAGCTCGGGGGTGATGTAGCGCTCGGCGTTGACCAGGGTCTGCTTGCGGATCCAGTCCTCGGGGACGCGGTCTTTGTGGCTGTTGCGCACCTCGAGGTAGTATCCGAAGACGTTGTTGAAGTCGAGCTTCAGGGAGGGAATGCCGCTGCGCTCGGATTCGGCCTGCAGGATTCCTTCGAGGACGGAGCGGGCGTCGCGCTTGAGCAGGCGGTAGCGGTCGAGCTCGGGGTCGACGCCCGCGGCGATGGCGCCGCCCTTGGCCAAGAGGACCGGGGGGTCCGAAGCCAAGGTGGCGTTGAGGTCGGCGCACCAAGCTTCGAGGGGGTCGAGGGCCTCAAGGAGGTGTTCCAAAACGGAAGCACCGTTGAGTTCGGACGCGAGTTCGTTGATGCGGGCGACGGCGTGGGATAGGGCGCGGAGGTCGCGCGGGCCCATGCGGCCCGTGGCGAGCCGGGTGGCCATGCGCTCGAGGTCGGGGAGCTCGCCGAGGACGGCCGCGGCGCGGCCGGCGGGTTCGGGGTTCGCCAAGGCCCAGGCGACGGCGTCGTGCCGGCGGCCCAGGGCCTGGGGATCGAGGAGCGGCGTGGCCAGCCAGCGACGAAGGAGCCGCGCGCCCATGGGGTTGGCGGTGGCGTCGAGCACGTCGATGAGGCCGACTCCGCCGGGGTGGGACGAGCCGAAGAGTTCGAGGTTCCGCACGGTAAAGCGGTCCATCCACAGGTGGGTGGCCGGCCGAAGGCGCTGGATGCGCTCGATGTGCGACCAGTTGGCGTACTGGGCCTGGCGCAGGTAGTGCAGCAGGGCGCCCGCGGCGACGACGGCCAGGGGCGCGTCGCCGAGGCCAAAGCCTTTGAGGGAGGCGGTTCCGAAGTGGTCCGAAAGGGTGCGGGTGGCGAATTCGCGCGCAAAAACCCAGTCTTCGAGGCCGCTGGGGACGGCGGAACCCATGAGGGTCCGAAGGTCGTCGCGGCCCGCTCGGCGGTTGAAGACCACCTCGCTGGGCTTGAAGGACTGGATCCAGGGGTCGATTTCGCCCAAGGGTCCTTCGGCGGCCAAGAATTCGCCGGTGGACACGTCGACCAGGGCCAGGCCGAGCAGCGGGCCGTCGGCGTGCAGGGCGGCGAGGAAGTTGTTGCTCCGCGCGCTCAGCAGGGTTTCGTGGTGGGCAATGCCCGGGGTGACGACCTCGGTGACGCCGCGCTTGACGATGCCCTTGACGGTTTTGGGGTCCTCGAGCTGCTCGCAAATGGCGACTTTGAAGCCGGCCTTGACCAGGCGGGGCATGTAGGCGTCGAGGGAGTGGTGCGGAAAGCCCGCCAGGGGCATGTCGGCCGCGGCGCCGTTGGAGCGCTTGGTCAGCACGATGTCGAGGGCCTTGGCGGCCGCGACGGCGTCGTCGCCAAAGGTTTCGTAAAAGTCGCCGACGCGAAAGAGCAGCAGGGCCTCGGGGTACTCCGCCTTGAGGGCGTTGTACTGGGTCATCAGCGGAGTTTCTGCGGTCTTCTTGGCCATGGCGGTCTACCTTTGCGGCGGAACGACGAAGATAACCATGCGCAAACGCCTAACCGAAGAAATTCGCGCGGAACGCTCCGCGTCGCCCACCGACCGGATTCCGGTGGTGGCGCTGCTGGAGAACCTGCGCAGCGCCCACAACGTGGGTTCGTTTTTTCGTACGGCGGATGCCTTTGGCTTGGCCGAGCTCTGGCTGAGTGGGTATTCGTGCCGACCGCCCCACATTCAGCTGGACAAGGTGGCCCTGGGCGCTACCGAAACCGTGGCCTGGCAAGGCTTTGCGGATGCGGCTGAAGCGATTGCCGCGGCCCGGGTGGCCGGAATGGCCGTATACGCCGTGGAGCAGACCGATGCGTCGGTTTCGCTGGCGGCTATGCCGACTCCGCCCGCCGG
>JBEAQA010000059.1:0-3517 GCA_041164105.1 Bacteroidota bacterium
CATCTCGCCGTGCTCAAACTGTGCACGTGGAGCAAGTACGCTGAGGCTACTCGGCAACCGTTGGCCGTGGGGGTGAAAAATGCTTCGCTGGTCGTGAAGGTTGAGCGCGAGCTCGTAGGGCTTCAACTGGAGTTGCTGCTTGAGCAGGTCCGCTTCGAGCGGTCCGACTTCGCGGGCCCTGCGATTCAGGTCTACGCCGTCGCGGGTTAAGCGGGTAAACGCGTGTATTCCCGTCGGATTGACCAACGGAATCAATGTCCAATTATGGGTCGGCGCACCTAAAGCCATCCACTGGCAGAGGGCTTCGAATCCGGTCGGCTCATTGCCGTGCATGAACGACCAAGCAATGCGCGGTGCAGCGTGTGCCGATTCCGGATGTTCCGCTACCCAAAAGGGCGTGGACGGATCTGGACTTTCGTCGCGCAGAACCCACCCGCCCTTGCCGGCAGCTTGGCGCAACTGGGTTAACCGTTCCGTATAAGTTTGGTAACGCATCGCACCAAATGTAGTGCGGTTCCGTGCCTAACTTGGCGGGAATGAAAAAGTCGCTACTACCTGTTTTCGTATTTGCCGGCCTCGCGGCTTCGGCGCAAAATCTCCGTTTTTCCATGGGAAGCTGTGCGGAACTTCGGGATGCTCCGAGTGAAGAAATTTTCACCTCCATCCTGGCCAAAAAACCGGATTTCTTTTTTTGGCTCGGGGACAACACCTACTACACGCCGGACGAATGGAACGACACGACCCGCATGGCGCAAGCCTGGACGCGGCGCCATGCCAGTGCACCGCTCGCTGAATTAATGGCTTCGGTGCCGCAAAGGGCCATTTGGGACGATCACGACTTCGGCCCCAACGACGGAGACAGCACGTACGCGCTTCGCGCGGCCAGTGCGCGACTCTTCGCCAAGGTATGGAACGACACGCCCTTTGATTATGCCCAATGGGGTGACCTTCGTTGGTCGGAGCGGCGCGGCGACGTCCTGTTTGTCGGCTTGGACGACCGCAGCCACCGAGGCCCCGTGGGCACCCAGGTGCTCGGAAAGGGTCAATTGGAGTGGCTGAGCGGCATTTTAGCGGAACACTCCGACGCGCGAATCGCCTTTGTCGCGGTGGGCTCGCAAGTCCTGAATTTGGCCGCCAGTTTTGAGAATCTGATCCGATACCCCAAGGAGCGCGAAGACCTACTGGACCGCTGCGTGGCTGCCCAGCCCACCGTAGTTTTTCTGACCGGTGACCGGCACCATGGCGAAATCGAAGAATTCGAACACCGCGGTGAGCGCTTAATTGAGATTTGCTCCAGTCCGTTGACCTCTAAGGTCTTTGCGCCCCGGAGTCCAGAGACCGAGGTCAACACCACCTTGGTCGGAAAACCCATCAACGAGCACCACTTTACCGAAGTGCGAATCCACGAAGAAGGTCTTTTTGTTGAATATTTCAACCGAAAAGGTGAAACAATTGTAAACGTGTACTACGAATTGTAACTTTGGGGTATGGAAAGCATACCCTCAGAAAATCAACGATTTAAGTTGTGGCTGGAAGGCCAGCACCGCTCGGCGAGCGCGGTGGCTAAAGACCTCGGGGTTTCGCGCGCCGTACTCTCTCATATTTTAAACGGCCGCAACCGACTCAGCTTGAGCGTGGTTCAAAGTGCCGCCCGTGCTTTTGACGATTTCGATTTGGAATACGTAGTCATGGGCCGAACATCGATCGGCGCAGTGCCTGCGTCCCCGCCGCCGGCACCCCCAGCGAGCCCACCAAAGCGCGAGGCCGCCGGGAACTACGACGAACTCATTCTCGTTCGGGACGGAAAGTTTCGCGTCCTGCTTCCGGAAGAAGCGTAAACCTTTAGCTCGTGCCGGGGTTTACCTCGTATGTACAAAATTGAACGCGAGCAGTTCCTGCCGATCAGCCTTCAGGAAGCCTGGGATTTTTTCTCTTCACCGAAGAATTTGGCGAAAATCACCCCGAAGAGCCTCGGTTTTGTGGTTCACGGTGAGGTCCCTGAGAAAATGTATCCGGGCCTGTTTATCCAATATACGGTGTCTCCCTTGCTCGGCATCCCGATGCGCTGGGTTACGGAAATCACGCACGTCGACGAAGGCCGCTACTTTGTGGACGAGCAGCGCGTGGGTCCGTATGCCATTTGGCACCACGAGCACTTTTTTACGGAAGCTCCCGGCGGCGTCCTGATGCGTGATGTGGTTCATTACCAGGTTCCGCTCGGCATACTAGGTCGCCTCGTCCACCCATTTATTGTTCGGCCCAAGCTCGAAGAAATCTTTGCCTTCCGTTGGCAGACCAACGAGCGCCTTTTTGGCAAGGCCTAACTTTGCACCGGATATGAGCGAGCCCAAAATCACCGTAAACCCGATCGACCCCGACAAGGTGGCGCAAAATCCGGGCTTGCTGCCGTATTCCCACAGCGTAAGCGGTCCTCCGATCGTGCCCACCAGTGAAGGTATGATTCGCCATCAATCGCTCGAGACGATGGCCCAGCAGACCGACCAGCAAATGGAGTTGCTGCGCAAGCAAATGGAACTTCTGGCTGAGCAAGCCAAGGCCATTCAGCTCCGGCGTGAAGTATCTGAATGGGTCTACGGAGCCAAAATGAGCTTCAAGCCCGTCATCAACCACGTGTACCACCTGTACCGAAATGAGGACGGAAGCCATGTGCTTTCGATGCTCAGTCCCGAAGAGTGGGCCCTATCGCGCCGTCCGGCCCTCGATTTTGTCCATTCCATTCGCCTTTTGGCGGATTTAACGTGGGACGTGGTCCGGTGATTCACGCGGAATCCACCCGAGTTCGTCCCGCCGCAGGTACGGCGCGCCGGGAACTGTGGTTTCTGCACGGCTACGCCAGCGACCAAAACGACTTGTTTGGTCTTGCCCGACTGATTCCGTAGGATTGGACCGTCCGCTCGCTGCAGGCGCCCCGCCCCCTGCCCACCGGCGGCTATGCGTGGTACGATTTGCATTTCGATGCGCAGGGCGTTCGCCAAATTGGCATGAATCAAGTGCGCGAAAGCCTGGATCTTTTAAAGGACGCACTGGACCGCGCCGAACGGCCGCCCGTGCTTTTTGGTTTTTCGCAAGGCGGAATCATGGCCAACGCGTTGGCCGCCAGCTGCCCCGAGCGCTTGAGCGGATGCATCGCGGTGGCCAGCTACTTCCCTACCGATTGGTTTGATCAAGGAGTGGACTGGAAGGCGGACGAAGCACTACCCCACCTGGCCGTCGTCGGTGACGAAGACGGGGTCATTCCCCCAACGCTTTCAGTGCCCAGCTACGCGCAGGCCAATGCCCGACAGGCCGGCATAGAGGTTCAGCACTTTCGAATGGGCCACGGCATTGCTCCGGACGCCTGGCAAGCTATTGCCCGCTGGATGGCCTCGACCTTTTAGGGCTTCCAGCGAACCCAGCCCCACACTGAGATTCCGGCCATCACCGCGGAATACAGCGCGTAGACGTTCAACGATTGGTCGAGGTAGAGCCCCACGCCAATCAGGTTGAGTACCAGCCA
>JBEAQA010000060.1:0-4418 GCA_041164105.1 Bacteroidota bacterium
TAGTACGTCTTGCGGCGAACGCCGGCGACGTGCTTGGCCAAGCGCATAACCTGGCGGGTGTAGCCGTACTCGTTGTCGTACCACACGTACAGCACGGCATTGCGGCCGTCGGCGTGCATCAAGGTGGCTTCGCTGTCGACAATCGAGCAGCACGAATCGCCAACAATGTCGCTCGACACCAACTCGGGGCTGGTTGAGTACTTGATCTGCTCCACCAGCGGACCGCGGTAGGCCGCGGACTTCAGGGCGGAATTCAGCGCGTTGCGGTCCGTGGCCGTGCTCAAGTTCAACTTCAAGATGGCCAGCGATCCGTTCGGAACCGGAACCCGAATGGCGTTGCTTGTGAATTTGGCGCCCAGCCCGGGAATAGCCTTGTCAATGGCACTGCCCGCGCCGGTCTCGGTGATGACCATGTTGAGCGCTGCAGCCCGTCCGCGGCGGTACTTCGAGTGCATGTTGTCGACCAGGTTCTGGTCGTTGGTGTAGGCGTGGATGGTCTCAATGTGGCCCTGAACGATGCCAAACTGGTCCTCCATGACCTTGAGCACCGGAACAATGGCGTTGGTCGTGCACGAAGCGGCTGAGAAAATGGTTTCGGAGCTCCAATCCTGGTCGTGGTTGACGCCAAAGACGATGTTGGGCACGCCCTTGCCGGGGGCGGTCAACAGCACCTTGGTGCATCCCTTGGACTGCTGGTGGCGCGCCAGGGCTTCGCGGTCGCGGAAGGCTCCGGTGTTGTCAATCACCAGCACGTTCGCAAATCCGTAGGCCGTGTAGTCGATGTCTTCGGGCTTGGCCGCGTTAATCATCACCACCGGACGTCCGTTCACGACCAGCGTATTCGAGGCGGAATCCGCCGTCACCGTGCCCGGGAACGGTCCGTGGATCGAATCCACCCGCAGCAAGGATGCGCGCTTTTCGAGGTCGTCAGCACCGCCGCCGCGCACCACGATGGCGCGAAGGCGAAGCTGCTCGCCGCGGCCTTCTTGGGCGATGAGTTCGCGGGCCACCAGGCGGCCGATGCGTCCAAAGCCGTACAGCACGACGTCCACGGGCTTGGGTCCAGGGTTGGATCCCTGGGTGTAGTCCTTGAGCTTGTGCTGCAAGAACGCTTTGCGGGTCAGGTGCGCCCCGGCTTCGCGGCGCCATTCCGTGGCCAATCGGCCCAGGTCCAGCGAAGCATTTTGCACGTTGAATTCAAAAATGGCCTGGGCCATGGCCAAGCTGTCGTCCACCGTAATGCGTTCGTCCGCCATGACCACGGCGTGTTCGTGGGCGTGCAGGACTTCAGAGGCGCGCTGGTCGAGCAGGGCCTGGCGGAACAGGACTACTTTGACGTTGCGGTCGTAGTAGAGGTCGCTGGCAATTTTGAGGAGGTCAGTGGCGGATTTCTCAAGGGCAATACGCGCTTGTACGGACGTCGGGTAGGCGCTCGCGGAAGGATTCATCAAGGGTTGGTTTTGGGGTTGGGTTGTGCTGCAAAGGTAGCCGCCGAAGTCCCCGGGGTAAAGCCGTTTTTAGGCAATTTTTCGTCGGTAATTCCCCTAGATTCAGGGAATTAAAAAAGCCGGTTTTGCGTATTTTGGACACTTAGTCCACGCAAAACCGGCTCGGTACGCTGCGTAAAATCAGAGCGCGAAGGCAAACACTTCGGCGCGTCCGTTCGGGCGGTAGCCCTGGAGCAGAACGCCGTCTCCGGCACTCAAGTCGCTAAGGATGTTGGCCACGTCGTCGGCCGAGGCCACGAGGCGGTTGTTGAGCTTCACGAGGATAAACCCGTTCGGAACCCCGGCTTCGGCCAGCTTGCCGGTACCGACGTCGGTGACCTTAACGCCGCTGCGCAAGCCAAAGCGGGCTTTTTCGGCCGGGGACAGGGGCGTGAACTGCGCTCCAAGCGACTGCAGCGAAGCCACGTCCTCTTTTTTCAGCACGTCCGTGTTGCCCTGGCGGTTGCGAAGCGTCACGTTGAACGACTTCTCTTTGCCGTCCCGCAGGACGACCACGGTCATTTTGTCGCCCGGACGGCGGCTTCCGATGACTTCAAGCAGCTCGGACATTTTGCGCACGGCCTTACCGCCGGCTTGCACGAGGATGTCGCCCTTTTTGATGCCGGCTTCTTCGGCCGCGCCGCCCTCGGTGACTTCCGACAGGTAAACGCCCTGGGTTTCGTTCAGGTTGAGCTCTTTAGCCAGCTCGGGCGTGATGTCGGCAATGCTGACGCCAAGGTAGGCGCGCTGCACGACGCCGTACTTGGTCAGGTCGTCGACCACCTTGCGCACGATGTTGGCCGGAACCGCAAAACTGTAGCCCTCGTAGCTCCCCGTGCGGGTCGAAATCGCGGTGTTGATTCCGATGAGGTCGCCGCGGGTGTTGATCAAGGCTCCGCCCGAATTGCCCGGATTGACGGCTGCGTCGGTCTGAATGAAGGCCTCGATGGCGGACTGGTTGTCGATGATGTTGATGCTGCGGCCCTTGGCGCTGATGATGCCGGCGGTCACCGTGCTGTTCAGGTTAAAGGGGTTGCCCACGGCCAGCACCCATTCGCCGAGGCGCACCTCGTCGCTGTTGGCAAAGGCCAGGGTGGGCAGGTTTTCGGCGTCAATTTTGAGCACGGCGAGGTCGGTCGTAGGGTCGACGCCGACGACCTTGGCGACGTACTCTTTGTTGCTGTTGAGGCTGACTTTGACCTCTTTGGCCTTGTCGATCACGTGGTTGTTGGTGACGATGTAGCCGTCGGCGCTGATAATTACGCCGGAACCGGAACCCTGCACAATTCGGGGCTGCATCTGGGGGGCTTGGCCAAAGCCAAAGAAGAAGTCGTTGAACGGGTTAAAGGTGTAGCCCTGTTCGACCGACGTTTTGACGTGGACCACGGCGTGCACGGCGGTTTCGGCCGCTGCACTGAAGTCCGTGGAGGTGACCAGTGCGGGTCGGTCGGCGACCAGGCGGCCGGCGGATTCCGACCAGGTTCCGGCCAGGGGACGTTCCGGACGAACGACGTCGTAGAGGGCCGCGCCCCCAAGGCCTGCGGCCAGGGCGATGCCGGCCGAAGCGATTAAAAATTTGGCATTCATACGCGCAATTTTTTTGGTTAAATCGATGGGCTAGCGAAATTCAAAAACTATTCCACACCCTACATTCGTGGTATGTTCCGACACTTTGTCAAGTACCACGGCAGCGGCAACGATTTTGTGGTCGTGCACGAGCGCTTTGACGCCGTGTGGCCCGCGGCGGTGGTCGCCGACATCTGCCACCGGCGCTACGGCGTGGGCGCAGACGGTTTTATGGTGGTCGGCCCTTGGAACGGCGTGGATTTTCGCGTGGACTACTACAACGCGGACGGCCGTTTGGGGTCGTTGTGCGGAAACGGGTCGCGCTGCGCGGTGGACTTTGCGCGGAACCTCGGACTTTTTGACGGACCGGAATGCCGCTTTGCGGCGGCGGACGGCGTGCACGTCGGCCACTGGCACGGCGACGGCCAGGTGACGGTTTCGATGGCGGACGCGCCGAAGGCAGCGGCCCAGCACGGCGGTTGGTTTGCCGACACCGGCTCGCCCCACCACGTGGCGGTGGCCGAAGGGCTCGACGAACTCGACGTAGTAGGGCAGGGGCGCAACCTGCGCTACGGCGTCTACGGCCCCGAGGGGGCCAACATCAACTGGATCCTGCGGACGCCCGAAGGTTGCCGGATTCGGACCTACGAGCGCGGCGTCGAAGACGAAACCCTGAGCTGCGGCACCGGCGCCGTGGCGGCGGCGCTAACCGCCCACCAACTTTGGGGCTCGGCCAGCCCGGTCCGCGTGCAGGCGCTCGGTGGCGACCTTGAGGTTTCGTTCACGCCCACCGACGAAGGATTTCGCGGCATTGCGCTCAAAGGGCCGGTGGCCCGCGTTTTTGAAGGAACATGGACGGTTTGACGCTGCGCGCCCTCGAGCCCGAGGATCTGGATCAGCTCGTTCGCTGGGAGGCTGACCATGCCGATGCCGGCCTGCGCATCGCGCCCTACAGCCGGTCGGTACTCAAGCGCTACCTCGACGAAGCCCACCGCGACTTTTGGGAGGCGGAGCAAGTTCGCTTTGTGCTTTCGGCTGCGAACGGAAAAGCGTTGGGTCTTTTGGACCTGTTCAACGCCCAGCCGGTCCACCAGCGGGCCGAAGTCGCCGTGCTCATTGATCCCTCGGTGCGAAACCAGGGCTTGGGCCGCGCGGGCCTTCAGCTGCTGGAGCAGTGGGCTTTTGATCGGGCCGGACTCCGAAGCCTCTACGCCGAGGTATTTCAGCACAACGTGCCCGCACTGAACCTGTTTGCCGCAGCCGGTTACCGGCAGTCGGGGGTGCTGAACGCGTGGTACCGGGTGGGGCGCGAGTTTCAGGACGTTGCGGTGCTTCAAAAACTTCGAGGGTGAGCCAGCGGTCGCG
>JBEAQA010000061.1:0-4656 GCA_041164105.1 Bacteroidota bacterium
CGGCGCGCTCGAGCAAGCGGCTGTGCAGGTAGAATACGTCACCCGGGTAGGCTTCGCGGCCCGGAGGACGGCGGAGCAGCAGCGACACCTCGCGGTAGGCCACAGCCTGCTTCGAAAGGTCATCGTAAATGATCAATGCCGGACGGCCGGTATCGCGGAAGTACTCGCCAATGGCAGCGCCCGCGAAGGGAGCGTAGAACTGCATCGGAGCGGGATCTGCGGCGTTGGCAGCGACGATCGTCGTGTAGGCCATGGCGCCTTTGTCCTCGAGGTTCTTCGCCAAAGCAGCTACCGTAGAACCTTTCTGGCCGATGGCCACGTAGATACAGTAGACGGGCTCGCCCTTGTCGTAAAACTCTTTTTGGTTGATGATCGTGTCGATGGCCACGGTCGTCTTACCCGTTTGGCGGTCACCGATGATCAATTCGCGCTGGCCGCGGCCGATGGGAATCATGGCGTCGATGGCCTTGATGCCGGTCTGAAGCGGCTCGTTTACCGGCTGGCGGTAGATAACGCCCGGAGCCTTGCGCTCGAGGGGCATTTCAAAGCGCTCACCTTCGATGGGGCCCTTGCCGTCAATGGGGTTGCCCAGGGTGTCGACCACGCGGCCCACCATTCCTTCGCCCACATTGATCGAGGCGATAACGCCGGTGCGCTTCACCGTGGCGCCTTCTTTGATGTCGTCAGCGGCACCCAAGAGTACGATACCCACGTTGTCCTCTTCGAGGTTGAGGACGATCCCGCGAAGGCCGTTCTCGAACTCCACGAGTTCGCCCGATTGGGCATTTTGCAGTCCGTAGGCGCGGGCGATACCGTCACCTACTTGAAGGACGGTACCAACTTCTTGAAGCGCTGCTTCAGAAGTGAAGCCAGAAAGCTGTTGGCGAAGGATCGCAGAAATTTCGGCGGGTTTGACGTCTGCCATGATTCGGAATAATTAGAAATCAGCGATGTATAAATTCTTTTGGAACGAGCGGTCCAGGTTGCGCAGCGACTGCGCGATACTCGTATCGATTTGTTTGTCGCCCACACGAACGACAAAACCCCCGATTAAGTCCGGGTTCAACTCTTCAGTGAGTTCCACCGACTTGGCTCCTGAAGCCATAATCGCGGCCTCAATTTGGGCTTTTTGGTCGGGGGTCAGCGCCGCTGCCGTCGTCACCTTGGCCGTAACGGTACCCTGGCGTCGACGGAAGTCCGCCATGTAGTGCTTGGCGATGTCGCTCAAGTGCGCTTCGCGGCCGTGCTCGACGACCAAGTCCAAAAACTTGCGCGTCATTTCCGACAAGCTGGCAAACACCTCGCCGAGCACCTTCTTCTTTTGGAAGGGCTTTACCACGGGGCTCGCCAAAAAGACCTGAAGCTCGCGGCTCGCCGCAAGGGCCTCGCGAACATGGGTCATGTCTTGGGCAACCTCTGGGGCCACGGTGCGCTCCACCGCGAGGTCGAGCAAAGCTTTAGCGTAGCGACTTGACGAAAGACTCATCTTAGTTCAGGTTCAAATCCTTAAGGTCGCGGTCGATCAGTGCCTTGGCGGCCTCTGGCTGCGCCAGTTCTGCACGCAGGACCTTTTCGGCCATATCCACAGCGATTTGCGCCACTTGGTTTTTGAGTTCCGTTACGGCCGCCATCTTCTCTTGGTGAATTTGGGTGCGGGCGGAATCCAAAATTTTGGCTGCCTCAACCGACGCAGCTTCTTTGGCTTCAGCAATCATGGCGTCGCGCATCGCGCGTCCTTCCTTGACGATTGCCTCGCGTTCTTCCCGCGCGGACTTCAGCAATTGCTCGTTGGATGCCTTGAGCTCGCCCATTTCCGCACGGGCGGCTTCAGCTTGCTTTAAGGCCTGATCGATGGCCTCTTCGCGCGCCTCCACGGCATTCAGAATGGGCTTCCAAGCGAACTTGCCCAGCAAGAACACGAGGATGAGGAAGACGAGGGTCGTCCAAACGATTAGGCCAAGGCCTGGCGTTACTAAATCCATAGAAAAATTCGGTTTAAAAGTCGTTTCACGCCGGAGGTCCGGCAACCCGAAGGTCGCCGGACTCCGAACGCGTAGACGATTACTTCAGCAACGATACCACGACGCCGAACAGACCTACACCTTCGATGAAGGCTGCAGAGATCAGCATGGCGGTTTGGATCTTGCCCGAAGCTTCCGGCTGACGTGCGATGGCGTCCATAGCTTGTCCGCCGATGCGGCCAATGCCAAGTCCTACACCGATTACTGCGAGGCCAGCTCCGATTGCAGCGATACTACCAGTCATTGTTTAGGGGGTATTTGAGTGAAACAGTGAATAAAAACAAAACGTTAGTGGTGACCCTCGGCGTGCGCATGGTCGTCGTGGTGGTGCTCTTCAACCGCAGCGCCGAACGACATCGCGGTGAGCATCGTGAACACGTAGGCCTGGAGCGCCGCAACCAGGAGTTCGAGGGTGGAGATGAATAAGGTCAAGATGATTGATCCGGGCGATACCCAAACCGACTCAAAAATGAAAATCAACGATACCAACGACAGCACCAGAATGTGGCCCGCGGTAATGTTGGCAAAAAGACGAATCATCAGCGAGAACGGCTTGGTGAACACACCCACCAATTCGATCAGGGCAAGAATGGGCTTGAGCCATGCCGGAACACCGGGCATCCACACAATGTGCATCCAGTAATCTTTGGTTCCGTTCACATTGGTAATAATCAGCGTGAAGGCCGCCAGGACCATCGTCACGGCAATGTTGCCGGTCAAGTTGGCTCCGCCCGGAAAAAACGGCACAAGGCCCAGCAAGTTGTTCACCCAAATGAAGAAGAACAGCGTAAGCAGGTAGGGTACAAAACGGTTCAGGTGCTTCTCAGGAATGGCGCCGCGAGCAATATCGTCGCGCACAAACAGAATCAGCGGCTCCACAAAACTGGCCAAACCGCGGGGGGCGGAATTTCCGTTTTTAGCGTAGTAGCGCGCGGCCGAAAAGAAGATGAGCAGCAGAACCACCGCACCGACCAGCAGGGCGAGCACGTTTTTGGTGATCGAAAGATCCACCGGCTTCTCGTCGGTGCCGGCGTAGTAAATTTTATCGTGCTTGTTGACAAACTGCTGTCCGCCCGCCTCCACCACGTGGTGGCCTTCAATGTCGTGGTGGAACTCGCCCGACGAGAACACGACAAGACCTTCGCGGGTCCAGAGAATCACCGGAAGGGGAATGCTGACGGCGTGGCCGTTCCAATCGAGGATGTGCCAGCCGTGGCTGTCCGCGATGTGGTGCATAATCATGTCGTTCGGGTTGAACGGGGCGTCCTCCTCGGCGGCGCCGTGTCCGTGCGCCGTCTCGTGCCCTTCGCCGGCCTCTTCCGTGTGCGCTTGCTCGGTGGCGGCGTGCACTTCCGTTACTTCATGGTGCGTGGGCTCGGGTGTTTCCGAGGCCATCAGGCTCGTGAACGGCATGACTGCCGCAGCGAAAAACAGAGTAAATAGGCGTAAAAACATCAGTCCCGAATTGCGCGGCAAAGATAGTCCGCAATCGGCCGATTACGGCAGGCGTTTTACACGTTGTACCGCAATCCAAGTTTCGACTGCTTGAGCGAGGATAAAAAATGCGGCAAACTGCAGTGCCAGAGCGCGGTAGCCCTCGGGTTGGCGCAGACTTAGCGGAAGCACCACCGTAGCCACCCCCAGCAGCATGCGAAGCATTCCGCCGCCCAAAATGGTCCAGATAAAGGTCTTCGGACGCTTGCGCTCAAACGCAAAAGCAAAGAAGAAGACCGTGAGGCCAGTCACCGATATCCAGAGGGCACCTAAGCCGTAGAAAGGAAGTTCCCAAGCCGCGCAAAACATCCACGTAAGGGCCGAGAGCGCGGCGTACGCGCCGGCCAAGCGAAGCATTAACGTCATCATGACTTTTCGTTCTTTTTAGCTTGAAGGATGGCGAGCACGGTGGCGACCACGGTGCCCGCTAAGGATCCCCAAATTTGGCCCATTCGGGGCGGATCGCTGGGGTCAACCCACGAGCCGACCAGCACCCCTAAAAGGATGGTCGCCAGCATCTGGCCGGCGAGGCCAAGCGCAAAACCGTAGTTGGGCTTGGACCCCACAAACGTTTAGGAAGCGGCTACCGCCGGAGCTGCCGGTTTGGGCGCCGCGGCCTGCGGATTAATCGGCTTGGACACGGGTTCCTTAGGTCCCATGTGGCAGTTGCCCGAGAACTGAGCGCCCGCCTCAATGCTGATTTGGCCGGTAAACAGTTCCGCCTGAACCTGCGCCGTTTGCGCGAGGGTCGTCAACCCCTTCACCTCGAGGCTTCCGCGGAGTTTTCCGGCAATGCTCGCCTCGGCGGCCAGCACGTCGCCTTCGACGGCCCCCGTCGGTCCGACGACCAACTTGCCCTGAATGCGCAGGTTGCCTTTCACGGTTCCGTCGATTCGAATGTCGACCGGGGATTGAATACTGCCTTCAAAAATGGCGCCCTCGACGATGCGGTTGTGCTCGTGGGCGGAATCCGAAGTGCGTTTAACTGGGTTCATCATGGCGTTCCGTAGTTGCGTTGAACAAAGGCGCGGTAGCTAGCCTCGTCCTTGGACCGGTAAAGGTGCGAAAAATTCGGCACAGTTATCGGCCAGTACCGCGTCCGATCAATCGGAATTTTGGTGCGGAGCTCCGGGTGCACCCG
>JBEAQA010000062.1:0-2728 GCA_041164105.1 Bacteroidota bacterium
CACGTGCTGCAGCTCGGATGCAGCGTTCGCGAAATTGTCAATACGACCGCGATGGCGGTTATTGACGCCCAGTCGCGGGAGGTAGCTGGCTAAAGCCAAACGCGGTCAGCACCGACAGGGCGGCCACGCCGTAGTACAGCGTGCTGTACCCAAAGTGTTCGATGATCCGGGTTCCGAGCAGCGGAGCCAGGATGTGGCCGAGCGCGTAGGTCGCGGCGTAAAGCCCGAGGTAGCGCCCGCGGGATTGGTCGCCGGCCCGCAAGGTGATCCACGAGATCATGAAGGGCATGGCGAGGATCTCGGACACACTCAGCACGAGCATCGAGGCGTACAGCCCCGGAAGCCCCGTTGCCCAGTTTAAGCTGGCGAACGAAAGCGCCATGACCAAGACCCCGACCGCAATGGCGTGCCGTGGGGCGATGCGGTTGTGGGCCCAGTTGACAAAGACCATTTCAACGGCGACGATAAGCAGGCCGTTGAATCCCAGCAGCAGCCCAATTTGTTCTTCGCTGAGCTTAAAAACCTCGCGGTAGTAGAGCGGCATCGTAGATACCAGCTGAAAAAAGGCAAGCGCGAACAGCAGAACTAAGGCCGAAAAGGCAAGGGCGCCCCGGTCGCGGTAGGGCGATTTGCCCTGCGGCTGGCGCTCGGGCGCACGGCGCGGGCGGCGGGACTTAAAAAAGCCGACGAACAGCAGTCCGGCCCCGGCGCAGGTGGCGGCATCGGCCCAAAAAAGGCCTTGGTAGCTCCAGGCGGCGATGATTCCGGCCGCTGCGGGGCCCACCGAAAAGCCGAGATTGATCGCCATGCGGTTCAGCGAAAATGCGCGGGTGACGTTGCCCTCTTTGGCGTACTCGAACACCGCGGACGAATTGGCGGGGCGCACCATGTCGGCCACCGAGGTCAGCACGAACACGCCGGCGGCCAACGACCAGAATTCCGTCAAGAAACTCAATCCCAAGAAGAGGAACGCCCCGGTGAACAGCGCAAAGCGCTGCACGCGGTACGAGCCAAACCGGTCCGAGAGGGATCCGCCCGCCAGGGCGCCAACCATGGATCCGACGCCGTAGGACGCCATGATCCAGCCCGTGTCGGCGAGGCTGTAGCCCAGGCCCTCGCGCAGGTAGAGCCCCAAAAAGGGCAGCACCATGGTTCCGGCGCGGTTGATGAACATGACCGTGGCGAGCACCCACGCCTCTTGGCTGAGGCCCGAAAATGCGGCGCGGTACTGGCGCCCTACCCAACTAATCAGCGGAATCTGCACGGTAGCGCAAAGGTACCGCGCACTACCTTTAAGGCTATGAAGAAAATTCTTGGGGCCGCGCTTTTGGCGCTGGGGGCCACGGCCGCTCAGGCCCAGCAGGTGTCCGTCACGGACGGGGAATGGTTTCACGCCGCGGGCTACGACTACGCCGTCGGCATCGACTTAAGCACGCTGAATACGCCTTTTTCGGCCAACGGGCTGACCTGGGCGCCGCGCTACACGGTGCCGCTGGGTGATGAGCTGTCGGTGGGATTGACGGCTCCGCTGGGGCTTTCGCTGGCCCAGTCGTCGAACGGGTCCCTCGGTTTGGGCTACCACGGCGCGCTGGCCGCTACGGTGCAGTTGGGCATGGAGAGCACTAAAGCGTCAAACGCCTGGCTCGGCGCCTTCATCAACGTCGGCTACGGAACCTACGGCCGCCAAGTGCGGAATTTCTCGGGCATCGGCCCCGCCTTTGTGCGGGATGCTTCGGTGGGGTCGTTTTCGGAACTGGGCGTGCGCTACGACTACTGGGGCAACGAGATCAACCTGAGTTTCGGGTTGCTCCGGGTGCCGACCAGTGCCGTCGACAAGGCCGACGTGGTCACGATTCGCTTGCTGTACGGCCTGAGCTACTGAAGCAGGGCCTTGACGGCCGCGGACACGGCCTTTCCGTCGGCGCGCCCGGCGAGGGCTTTGCTGACGGTTCCCATGGCGGGTCCGAATTGGGCCGCGCTGGTGAATCCGTGCTGGGCCAAGAGCTCGCGGACGGCCGCGGTGAGCGCGTCGCCTTCGAGGGCCTCGGGCAGGTAGCCTTGAATCACTTTGAGCTGGGCTTCTTCGACCTCGGCCAGGTCCTGGCGGCCCTGAGCGTTAAAGATTTCGGCGGATTCCAGTCGCTGCTTTTTGAGGCGCTGCAGCACCGCTAGGGCTTGCGCGTCGCTGAGGCTTCCCTGGTTGGCGGCCGACGTCTTTTCGGTAGTCAGCGCGGCGCGGATCGAGCGCACCGCCTCGAGGCGCACGCTGTCTTTGGCGCGCATCGCCGCCTTCATGTCTTCGCTGAGCTGCGCTTCGAGTTGATCAATCGACATTGTCGTGCAGGAATGAGTTGTGGGGGCGGAATTCCAAGTCGTTCTTTTCGCCGCGGACCATGTGCTCGCCGTGCTTTTGCTCGGCAGAGTAGCGGGCGGACGGGTCGAGGTTCCAGCCCTGGCGCTCAAACGCCGGGCGGTCCAGGTCGCCCTGAACGCGCTGCTGGGCCTGGCCAAAGCGGTGGCTGTAGGCCTGCAGGTAGGCGCGACGCTCTTGGGCCATGCGGCGCATGGTTTCTTCGAGGCTGTCGCGGTCCGGATCAATTTGGGCGGCTTCGCGTTCGGCAACGGGCTGGCGCACTTCGACGCGGAACGAAGATTCGGGCGCCGCAAACTGCGCGCGCACCGGGCTGGCTTCGTGCTGCGGAACTTCCGGCTCAGCCGAGAACCGGGC
>JBEAQA010000063.1:0-2762 GCA_041164105.1 Bacteroidota bacterium
CCGATGCTGTCGTTGCTGCTTTGGCCGTCGCCGCTGAGTTCCGACCAGATGTACACCTCAAAGTTGGTGTACGCGCTCAGGTTGGCTTTGGGCGTAAACGTGTACGTCATCGTGTCGCCCATGGCGAAGCTGCCGGTGACCGTGTCGCGCAAAATAACCGTGGCGCCCGTAGCGAGGTTTTTCACTGAGAAGGCGAGCGGAATCTGCGTGAGTACCTGCGAACCTTCAGTGCGGAAGCGAATCTTGATGTCTTCTTGGTTGGTGTAGGTACAGAATCCGTTCTGAGGTTTGAACGATTCGAGCAAATTGAGGTCGCGCGTGTAGGGCTGGAAGATTTTAATGTCGTCGATCGCCATGTCCCCGCGGTCGTTGGACGACGAGTTGTTTTTTGATCCGACAAAGCGCAGTCGAACGTACTTGCCCAAGTAGGCGTCGAGGTTCAAAAAGCCCTTGTCCCAGGGATCCGCAATTCCGCGGTGCGTAGCGCCTACTAAGAGGTAGGCTCCAATAACGCCGTTGCCCGTTCCAAAACCGGTGCCGGTGTCAATGTCCACGCGCAGGTTACCCATGTGGGCGCCAAACTTGTGGTAGTAGAATTCGGCCGCGGCGTGGCTGATGTTGTCAAGCTTCATGCACGGCGTGATGAAGATGGTCGTGTTGCCTGGGCTTCCTTGAGAAGCCTCCGTGAAGAGGTACTTGCCCGTGCCGGTGGTGTGGTCGCCGTCGGGTCCGGTTCCGAAGGTTCCGGTCTGACCGGTACGCACCGACCACGCAAAACCCGACGAAAGCGGGTTGGGCGAAACTTCGTAGTTCCGGCCAGCGGGCGGGTTGCCGAGCGGGAACACGCCTCGGTGGGTCGTCCCGCTCGTGCCGGCACCGGTTCCGGCCATCCAATAGAAGGCCTCAAAGTCCTCAACGTACGGGAACGTGGTCGCCACAAAGGGGAAGCTGTTGGGGAGCGAGGGTCCGCAGACAGCGGGCGGCGAAGGGTCGCGCCAGAAGGTGTTGAACGTCACGGCCGCCGCAGGAGACGGGGAACGCGTCGAGTTTTCGTCGCAGGCACAGTCAAAGGCTTCGACCCACCAGTTGATGGTGTCGCCCACGACGAGGTTGGTGAAGTCGTAGAAGTACTCGGACGAGTCCGGGCACGACGAAGTATTGACCGCGGTCATATTGATTACGTTCCACGTGCCGCCGTTCATCTGGTAGTGCAGCACGACGCTGTCCATCCCGGATTTAGGGAGGATCTTGTCCGAGGCGCGCAGGCGGATCTGCTCAGTTGCTTGGTAGCGGGCGCCAATGGGCTCCTTGCGCGGGTTGAGGTTGAAGTTGATCTTGGGCGGAATCAGCTCGCAGGGTGCTGCTTCGACCTTGAGGTTGTCGACGAACCAGCCTGCGGTGGTGGCGCCGCCGCTCGGCACACGGTACTGCAGGGCGAATTTGACGAGGACTTGGCTGAATCCGGTTCCGGTTCCGCTCGGGCCGCTGCCCGCAATGCTCGAGATGTCAAATACTTCGTGCACCCACCAGTTGTTGGTCGGCGCAGCGCCTTGGCCCACGGTCGTCGCGCCACCCCAGTAGTTGGGTGCGGCGGAGTTGGCGTACATCACCTCGTTGATGTAGCCCAAGGTGCCAAAACTGCTACTCGGACCGCGGTAGTGGCTGGCCGTCAGCGTCGTCCACGTAGCTCCGTTGTTGGTGGACACGCGGATGTAGCCCCGCTGGCCAAAGTGGATTTTGCCGATGTGGTCAAACGAAAGGCGGACAAAGGAGTTGCCGACCGTCGAAAACGCTTGGGTTTGAAAGAAAATGGTGTCGAGCGGAAGCACGTTGGCGTGGTAGCTCTTGGTGCCACTGACACTCAGGGCATTGGTGTCGTTCCAATACTGAATGGTTCCCGGCTGGGTGTGGCTGGTGCTCACGTTGAGCGGAGGCGTGTCAAAGTCCTCGTAGAATACGGTCGTGATTTGCGCTTCGGAACTGAAATTCAGGGCCGTAACGGCAAAGGCGGCGAGGCCAAGGCGGCGTAGTAGGTGCTTCATAGCAGGCGTTCGTTCTCGGTTGGGTATAAACCTAGAACCTCAAATATACGAGAATACCCCGAAGCAGCGTGCTAGCGAATGTTCAACCGCAGCCGCGATTCGCCGTCCAAAAAGCCTTCTAGGCGATCTCCGGGGACGACCGGGCCGACCCCGGCGGGGGTTCCCGTAAAGAGTACGTCGCCCTTTTTCAGGGTAAAGTACTGGCTCACAAACGAAATCAATTCGTCCAGCGGGTAGACAAAGTCGGCGGTACGTCCGCGCTGCACTTCGACTCCGTTTTTTTCAAGGTGGATTTCGTGCACCGTGGGCTGTTCGGGTGCGGGCACCCACGTGCCCAGTACGGCGCTCCCGTCAAATCCTTTGGACCGTTCCCAGGGTAACCCCTTGCTTTTGAGCTTGGTTTGAAGGTCGCGGGCGGTGAAGTCCAATCCGACGGTCATGGCGTCGACGTAGCTGTACGCAAATCGGGGCTCGATGTACTTGCCGACCTTGCTGATTCGGACCACCCATTCCAGTTCGTGGTGCACGTCGCTCGTCCAGGGCGGAACCACAAACGGATTCCGCGGCGGAAGCAGGGCCGAGTCGGGCTTGCAAAAGATGACGGGTTCCTCGGGAACTGCGTTACCCAGCTCTTCAGCGTGGGCCCGGTAGTTGCGACCGACGCAAATGATTTTCATCGCTGGCGGAGCCGAATGGCCGTGAGAATTTTTTTGGTAAACA
>JBEAQA010000064.1:0-4757 GCA_041164105.1 Bacteroidota bacterium
GGCGCGTGCGGATTTCGCGGTAAATCACGTGGTCGTTGGTGCGGTCGTTGCCCATCACGGTCACTTTGCGCACGGTGGCGGGGCGGCCTTCGCGAATGCGGATTTCAAGGTCGATCGAATCATTCTCCACGCGGGCCTCGACCGGAATCACGTTGCTGAACAAGTAGCCGTTGTTGAGGTAGAGCGACGAGAGGTCGTTGCCGTTCGGGTCGCCGTTGACGCGCGTGGCCAGAAGCTTCGAATCGTAGCGGTCGCCGGCCTCGATTTTGAGGATGCTTTGCAGCGTGGCGTTGTCGTACTTCGAGTTGCCCAAAAAGCGCACGCTGCGGTAGTAGTAGGGGCGGCCCTCTTCGATGGCGAACTCAATGCGGATGCGGGGTTTGTCCTTGATGTCGACGCGGTACACCGTGTCGCGGACAATGCGGGCGTCACGGTAGCCGGCGTGGTTGTACGCCTCGACGATGAGGGAGCGCTCGCCTTCAAGCTTGTCTTCGAGGTACTTGGCCGACTGAAAAATATTCCACCAGCGCAGGCGGTGCAGCTCGTCCATGGCGCGGCGCAACTTGCCGCTGCTCAGGGCGGAATTTCCGGTAAAGACAATGTCGTCGATGCGCAAACGCGGACCGGTGGACACCTCAATCTTGACGACCACGGCCTGCACAAATTCGGTGTCTGCTACGGCGCTGAGCTTGGCCTGCACGTCGGGGAAGCCCTTTTCGATGAAGTGCTTGCGGATCGTGGCCTCGGCCGTGCGCAGCAGGTTGGGCGACACGATGGTTCCGCGGCTGAGTCCGAGTTTTTCGCGCAGGGCGTCCTGGCGGGATTTGCTGATGCCTTCAAAGTAGTACTTGCTCAGCTTGGGCAGCGTTTTGAGGCGGAATTCCAGGTAGACTACCCCGCCGTTGCGCGCCGTGACGTAGAGCTGCACGTCTTCGAAAAGTTCTTGCTTCCAGAGGTTGCGAATGGCGGTTGATACCTTTTCAGACGGGAATTGGACCAGATCGCCCACGCGGAGTCCGCTGAGCAGCGTCACCATGGCGGGGTCGAGTTCGTCGGCGCCGGTCACGAGGATTCCTCCGATTTCGTAGTCAATACCGGCGGTAAGTTCAACGCTCGGCGTAGCCGGCATCTGCGCCCAAACAGGGCTGGCGAAGGCCAATACGGCGGCCAGGGCGAGGGTAAATCGGCGCATCATGCGGTTAGTTGTTCGCTGGTTTTGCCCAAGCGTCGTTCGCGTCCGGCGAACTGAGCGAGGGCTTCGACGAGGTCTTCCTTCGAAAAATCAGGCCAAAGTACGGGCAAGAAGACCAATTCTGCGTACGAAATCTGCCACAGCAGGAAGTTCGAGATGCGCTGCTCGCCGCTGGTGCGGATCACCAGTTCGGGGTCGGGCAGGTCGTGGGTCCACAGCGCTTGGGCGATGTGGGCTTCTGAAATCGCGGTCGGGTCGAGCGATCCTTGGGCGGCCTGTTGGGCCAAGTGCTGCACGGCGCCCAAAATCTCTTGGCGGCTTCCGTAGCTCAGCGCCAGCGTCAGCACCATGCGGTCGTTGCCGGCGGTGGCGGCGCGGGTCGCGTCCAGCTGCTTTTTGGCCTTGCTGGGCAGTGCGTCGAGGTTGCCAATGGCGTGCAGGCGAATTCGGTTTTCTTGCAGGACCGGAAGCTCTTTGCTCAAGCTGGTCATCAAAATGTTCATGAGCGCGTCCACTTCGGCCTTGGGGCGCTGCCAGTTTTCTTCCGAAAAGGCGTAGACGGTCAGGTAGCGGATTCCGAGTTCCGCAGCGCTGGTTGCGGCGCGGCGCAGCGCTTCAACGCCCAGCTCGTGGCCGCGGACGCGGGTCGCAAAACCCTGCTTCTTGGCCCATCGGCCGTTTCCGTCCATAATAATGGCGACGTGCTGCGGAATCTTCTTCATCAGTTCAGGAATGCGGCGCAAGTTTCCCAAAATTTTTCTAAATGCAAACCTAACCCGATGTTGGCGCGCAGCCAACCGTCATTTTGGTCGGATTGTCCCCGCGCGTAGCCGGTCAGGCCGCGCTGGGTGGGGTCGGCGAAGTAGGCGGCGGCGTCGCCGCGGGCTTCGCGAAGGGCTTCGACGTCGGCGTAGTTGCCCGAAACGTCGTCGAGGTAGTCGCTGCGCACCCAGGTCCACTGCACTTCGGCTTGGGCCATCAACCACGGGCCTAAGTGGGCGCGCCAGCCCAATCCGAGCGGAACGCTCAAGGCCCGGGTGCCGTAGGTGGTGGTTCCGCTGCCAGACAAGCCCTGGCCCTCGGTGCCGAGCGGGCGAAGGTCCATCCATTCGCCCTGGTACTGGCCCTGGGGGTTGTAGGCGGTCACGCCCAGGCCGCTAAAGAGGTAGGGGGTGTGCTGAAACCGGAACGACGGAATGCGCACGGGCAAAAAGGTGACTTCGGCCAGGGCCCAAGCGCTTTGGGTTTGGGTGCGCACGGTGGTTCCGCGGGCTTCGCGGTCGGCCCGCCCGCTGCCCAGGTCGCTCACTTGAAATTCGCCCTGTTCCGCCACCACCCGAAGCGCGTAGTGCGGATGGCCCTGAAAGCGGTAGCCCAGCGTCACCGCCTGGCCTTGGGTGGGTGCCGCCCAGGTGGGGCCGACGTCGCCGCGAAATCCGATTCCGCCCCACGAAATGCTGAGGTCTTGGCTGTGCTGGCCCGCCAGTGGAAGGGCCGCCGCCAGGGCGAAAAAGGGAATCAAAAAACGCATGAGCCCGCAAAGATACGGCCTTTGCCGGGGGCTAGTTGCGGCGGTCGAGGCCCCAGAGGAGCTTGTTCCGCAGCGTAGTAGGGAAGTCGTGCACCTCGGTCTGCACCAGGCGGAATTTGAAGTCGGCCTGCTGTATGCGCAGGGTGGTTCCGACGTCGAGCGTGAATACCCGAGAGTCCAGCGAGCAGAGGTAGTTGCCCTCGCGGGCCTCAATGCGGAGTTCCAGTACGCCATCGTTGGGAATAACGAGCGGGCGCACGGTTAAATTGTGCGGGGCGATCGGCGTCAGGATGAAATTCGGCGAATTGGGCATGAGGATGGGCCCGCCGCAGCTGAGGTTGTAGCCCGTGGACCCCGTCGGCGTGCTGATCAGCAGTCCGTCGGCCCAGTAGGTGTTTAAAAATTGCCCGTCGAGGTGCACGTGCACCGAAATCATGCTTGTGGTGCCCTTGCGGCTCACGGCGATTTCGTTGAGCGCAAAATTCGGATCCAGCAGCTCGGGGCCGTCCGTCGAGGCCTGAAGGGTGTAGCGTTCGTCGATGCGGTACTGGCCCTGCAGAATGCGCTTGAGGGCCGTGGGCGCCTCGTCCCGGGTGATGTTGGCCAAGAATCCGAGCCGGCCGGTGTTCAGGCCGATGAGCGGAATTCCGCTGCGCCCGACCTGCGAGGTGGCGTCGAGCAGGGTGCCGTCGCCCCCGATCACCAGCAGAAAATCCGGGTTAAGCGCTTGAAGCGTTTCGGCCGAAGTGTACTCCGGAAGGTCAAGCCCCAAGTTCCACGATTCGTTGAGTCGGTTTTGGAATCCCCGGTACATGGTGATTTCGCAGCCTTCTTCGCGCAGCGAGTTTAGGGTGCGTTCCACAAAAGGTTGGGCCTCGTCGGGCACGCGCTTTCCGTAAATAGCGATTCGAGCCATGGTTCAGAGGTTGAGGTAGTGGATCAGGTGATCCAAGTTTTCGCGGGCGTCGTCGTGGCGCCGTCCGGGGGGGTAGGATCCGAGGACCGTCGCGCCCAGGCGTTCGAGGGTTTCGACGGCGGCGGTGGGGTCCGGTTGGTCGAGGCGGAGCCAGGTTCCGAAGGCGGCCGCCTCCGCAGAGTAGTCGGTAGCCATGGCCACGACGCGGTAGCCCTCGGCTTCGAGGGCCTGAATCCAGGTTCCGCTCAAGGTTTGAGCGCCCTGAAGCCAAAGGCTGCTGCCCTCGAGCTGAAAGCACCACTGGCTGCCCATCCACTGGCTCAGGCGTTCGGCACTCAGCCCGCCCAAGAGGGCCAGGTCGCGGTCGACGACGGCTACAGCGTCCACGCGGTGCTCGGTCAAAAGGCCCAGCGCATCGACGGGGTGCTGCTCGCTAAAAAAGGGACGGACTTCGTGCACGCGCCCCTCGAGGTCTTCGAGGCCCCGGTAGGTGCCGTCGCCGTCCGACACCGGCCAAAAGGCCTGGCCGGTCGGGCGCTCCGTTTGCAGCAATTCGTCCCAAAACATGCGTCAAACGTAAGGTAGGATTTTTAAACGGCTACGCGACCTTTGCGAAACCTTTAGCAACCTTTGAATTATGGCCGTGCTTCGACCTGCCCGCTTGTCGGTCAACATCAATAAAGTGGCGACGCTGCGCAACAGCCGCGGCGGCAACGTGCCCGACGTGCTCGAGGCCGCCGTCCGCGCCCAGGAGTTTGGCGCCGAGGGCATCACGGTGCATCCGCGCCCCGACGAACGCCATATTCGCTACGCCGACGCCCGCGCCCTTCGCGCCGTAGTGGGCACGGAATACAATATTGAGGGCTATCCGAGCCGCGACTTCATCGATTTGGTGCTGGAATGCCGCCCCGAGCAGGTCACGCTGGTGCCCGACGGCCCGGACGTGCTCACCTCGAACGCCGGCTGGGACACGCTGGCCCACGCGGATTTGCTGCGGACGGTCCTGGCGGAATTTCGCGCGGCCGGAATTCGCACGTCGCTCTTTATCGAGTGCGACGCGGCCCGAATTGAGGGCGCCAAGGCGGTGGGCGCCGACCGCATCGAGCTCTACACGGAGG
>JBEAQA010000065.1:0-3971 GCA_041164105.1 Bacteroidota bacterium
AGCTTGTCGGCCGTGTCAAAGTCCGTAGACACCGTCTCGGGGTTGCAGTTGATCATGATGGTCTCAAAACCCTCTTCTTTGGCCGCCAGCACCCCGTGCACGCAGCTATAGTCGAACTCAATACCCTGACCGATGCGGTTCGGACCGCTGCCGAGCACGATGATCTTTTTGCGGTCGCTCGACGGACTGTCGTTGCGGGCACTCAGCGCACCGGGTTTGCCCGATCCGCGCTCAAACGTCGAATAGTAGTAGGGCGTCTGGGCCGGAAACTCCGCGGCGCAGGTGTCGACCAGCTTCCACACGCGCTCGATGCCCAACTTCACCCGCAGGTCGTGCACCTCGCTCTCGAGGCAGCGAACCATGTGGGCAATTTGGCGGTCCGCAAACCCCTTCATCTTGGCCTCGAGCAGCAGGTCGCTGGGCATCGAGCCGAGGTGGTGCTGTTCCAGGCGGCGCTGCGTGAGCATGAGGTCCTCAATCTCGCGCAGGAACCACATGTCGATCTTGGTGATTTCGTGGATTTTGCGCAGCGGAATCCCCATCTGCATCGCGTCGTAGAGCACAAACACGCGGTCCCAGCTGGCGTGCTCGAGCTTGTGCAAGATTACGTTTTGGTCGGTCAGGCCCTTGCCGTCGGCACCCAAGCCGTTGCGCTTGATTTCGAGCGACTGGGCGGCTTTGTGCAGCGCCTCTTGAAAGCTGCGTCCGATGCCCATCACCTCGCCCACCGACTTCATCTGCAGGCCCAGTCGGCGGTCGGCGCCTTCAAACTTGTCAAAATTCCAGCGCGGAATCTTCACAATAACGTAGTCCAGCGTCGGCTCAAAGTAGGCCGTCGTCGTCTTAGTGATTTGGTTGTTGAGCTCGTCGAGCGTGTAGCCAATGGCGAGCTTGGCCGCGATCTTGGCGATCGGGTAGCCCGTAGCCTTTGAGGCCAGGGCCGACGACCGCGACACGCGCGGGTTGATTTCGATGGCCACGATGTCTTCCTTCTCGTCGGGACTCACGGCAAACTGCACGTTGCAGCCTCCGGCGAAGTTTCCGATGGAACGCATCATCTTAATCGCCATGTCGCGCATGCGCTGGTAGGTCGTGTCCGACAGCGTCATCGCCGGGGCCACCGTGATCGAGTCGCCGGTGTGGATGCCCATCGGGTCCATGTTCTCAATCGAACAAATGATGATCACGTTGTCGTTGGCGTCGCGCAGCAGCTCAAGCTCGAATTCCTTCCAACCCACCAGGGCCTTGTCGATGATGACCTCGTGGATCGGACTCGCCTCGAGGCCGCGCTTCAGGGCGTCGTCAAATTCTTCTTTGTTCCACACGAAGCTCGCGCCGCTTCCGCCAAGGGTAAACGAGGCGCGCACGCAGAGCGGGTAGCCAAATTCCTGGGCAATCTCTTTGCCCTTGAGGTAGCTCGTGGCAATTTTGGCCGGCGCGTACGGAATCTCAATCTGGTCGAGCAAGTTTTTGAACTTGTCGCGGTCCTCGGTGATGTTGATGGCCTCGATGTCCACCCCGATGATTTGCACGCCGTACTGCTCCCACAGGCCCTGCTTGTCGGCCTCGATGCAGAGGTTGAGCGCAGTTTGGCCGCCCATCGTGGGCAGCACCGCGTCGATTTTTTGCTCCTTTAAGATCTTCTCGAGGCTCTCCACTTCAAGCGGCAGCAAGTAGATGTGGTCCGCCACCACCTCGTCGGTCATGATGGTCGCCGGGTTCGAGTTGATGAGCGAAATTTCGATGCCTTCCTCGCGAAGCGAACGCGAAGCTTGCGAGCCAGAATAGTCAAATTCGCAGGCTTGACCAATGACGATGGGTCCAGAGCCAATTAAGAGGACGTGCTTGATTTCGGTGTTGCGGGGCATGATCTTCAGGAACTTAGTCAAATATCGTAAACGGGGAGCGGCCGGCGAATCGCGAAGGCACAAAAAAAAGGTGCTGCTTGCGCAACACCTTTAGTAGGTTTGATTCAAAAGGCATTAACCCTTGGGGTTACCCTCGTCCGACACCGTCAAACGCTTGCGACCGCGTGCGCGGCGAGCTGCCAATACGCGACGGCCGTTTGCCGAAGCCATGCGCAAGCGGAACCCGTGCTTGTTCACGCGCTTGCGCTTCGAAGGTTGAAATGTGCGTTTCATCGTGTCGTGTTTTTGAACGATTCTCGGCCTTAGCCGTGATTCGGGCTGCAAATATAGTTCGAATTTTCAAATCACAAGGGTATCTTTGAAAATATGCCAACGAACCAACGCATTTGGGTCACCGGCGGGTCCTCCGGCATCGGACTTGCCCTGCTGAACCACTACCGCCAGCGCGGCTGGACCACGGTCGGAACCGCCCGCCGCCGCGAAGCGCCGGATTCCGCAACCCATTGGATTCCGGCCGACCTCAGCGTCGCCGCCGAACGGGCCAGCGCCCTAGACGCCGTGCTGCACGCGGTGGAATGGCCCGACCTCGTGGTACTGAACGCCGGCCTGGGGCACTGGGCCCCAGTCGACGCCACGGAACCGGCGGACGCCGAGCGCATTTTCGCGCTGAACTACTGGGCCGTGGTCGACCTCACCACGCAGTTGGCCCAGCGTGCCGAGGGACGCCCGGTGCACCTCGTCGTGGTCAGCAGCATCGCAGCCCGATTTGGCCAGAAAAAACTGGCCACCTACAGCGCCAGCAAGGCCGCCGTGGCCCTTTGGGCGGAATCCTTGAACGAAGAGTGGCAGGGCAGCCCGCACCGGGTGCAGTTGGTGCTCCCGGGCGTGGTGTCGACCGACATCATGCGCCACAGCATTGGCCGCGACGGCCAACCCCTCGGCGATCGGGCGGGCCAGCACCGCGGATGGAGTGCCGAACGCACGGCCCAAGCCATTGCCCGTGCGGCCACCACCCCGCGGTTTGCCCATATTTTAGCGGATCCTGGCATCCGCCTTGCCCTCATTCTGCACGACCTTTGCCCAAGGATTTTTTACTTCCTTTTGCGCCGACGACCATGAAGTCCATCATCAACCCCGCCGTTCTCGACCGCTTGCCCGAGCTGACCGCCCAATTTGCTGCGGGCCAGCCCAAGCACGTGGTGCTTGACAACTTTCTGCTTCCCGAAATCGCGGACGCCCTGCACCAGCACTTTCCGTCGGTGGACTCCCTCAAAGTCAAGCGCAAATCCCTCAACGAAAACAAGGTCGAAGACTACCACTTCGAGCGCTGGGATCCGGTGTTCACCGACGTCCGTACCGCCATCCGTTCCGCGGAATTTGGCCAGTGGATGAGCACCCTAACGGGCATCGAAAACCTTCAAACGCGCGACGACGCGCTGGGTTCTGGCCTGCACCAAGGCGGCCAAGGCAGCTTCGTCGACGTGCACATCGACGTCAACTTTGACCCCAAACTCAAGCTCTGGCGCCGAATCAACCTGTTGATTTACCTCAACCGCCACTGGGACGAGGCTTGGGGCGGCCACCTCGAAATCTGGGACCCCAAGATGACCGAGGTCCTGCACCGCGTGGCGCCGCTGCACAACCGGGCCATCATCTTTTTGACCGACGAGAACAGCCCGCACGGCTACAAGGCCATCAACGTCCCCGAGGGCGAGTCCCGCAAGAGCTTCTACGCCTACTACTTCACCGAAGTCAGCGACGGCTTTAAGTACAGCGACTCCAAATTCATCGCGCGCCCGGACGACAGCTTTGCGCGCCGTTCCGCCACCGCCGTTAAGGAATGGACCAAAATCCGCGCTAAACGAGTGCTCAATGCGCTCGGCGTCAAGATGCTGGACTTCCAAGACAAAAACCGCTTCTAAGGCGGCATGGCCAAGGCACAGTTCGGCAACAAAACGCCCAAAAAACCCATTACGTGGTCCGCGCTCAAGCAGATGGCGCGCATGTACGTCCACGTCAAGCCCTACCGGGGTGAGTTTCTGCTCGGACTGCTGATGCTGCTGCTCTCGTCGGGCAGCAACCTCGCCTTTCCGAAGTTTCTCG
>JBEAQA010000066.1:0-6752 GCA_041164105.1 Bacteroidota bacterium
CGAGCTCGCGGTAAAAGTCCGAGACCTGGGCGGTGTAGAGGTCGACCACTTCGCCGTCGACGCGCAGGTCGATGCCCACGTAGTTCACCGCGTTGAGCACCTTGGCGAAGTACTCGGGGTAGCCGTTCTTCCACCAACCCACTTTGGTCTTGTCAGGGTAGTATACGCCCGCGATGTAGCTGCCTTTGAGGTGCTTGCCGCTGAACGCTTCTTCGTGGTTGGCGCGGTGGCCCATGCGGCCGTTGCCCAGCGCGAAGAGGCTTTCGCTCATGATGTGGGCTTCGGGCGTCCACGTCGTTTCGACGACGCGCCAGGGGTCAATCTGAATAGGGGGCTTCATAGCGGGTTGCTAGTTACGGGTTAGAGTTGGGCGACCTGATCCGGAGTCAGTCGGTCAAGTCCGGTAACGAGTAGGTCGGCGTCGAGGCCTTGACCGATGCCGACGACCTTCATGCCGCCGCGGCGGGCAGCTTCAACGCCGGCTTCGGAATCTTCAAACACCACGCACTCTTCGGGCTGCAGGCCCAGGCGGCGCGCGCCTTCGAGAAAGACTTCGGGGTCGGGCTTGGACGCGGTTACGACGTTCCCGTCGACCAGAGCATCAAAGAGCGGCATCCACCCGAGGCGCTCAAGGATGAGCGGCGCATTTTTCGAGGCGGAACCCAAGGCTACCTTAATTCCCGCGGCCCGACTGGCCATTAAAAATTCGTGGGCGCCGGGCAGGTAGTCGTTGGCGGGCATCCCCCGGACCAACTCCAAGTACCACTCGTTTTTGAGGGTCATCCAGCGCTGCTTCTCGGTTTCGGGCATCGTTTGTCCGCCCCACGCGAGGATGCGGTTCAGCGATTCCGCCCGAGAAACGCCCTTTAGCTGCTCGTTTTCGGCCTCGCCAAAGTGGATTCCGAGCTCAGAAGCCATGCGCTGCCAAGCCAAAAAGTGGTACTGCGCCGTGTCGACCAGCACCCCGTCGAGGTCAAAGAGGAATCCGCGAATCACAGGGATTGGGGTTCGAGAACCCGAAGCACCTCCACGTGGTATTCCACCAAGCGGTTGACCGGCTTGGCCTGCGTGCGCCCGTAGCGAACGCCCGCGTCGGCACAGGCCTTTTGGAGCAAGGGCTCAAAGGCCTTGGCTACCGAACCCACGAAGTTCACCTGGGCACCTTGGCGGGCCTCGGCAAAGCAGAGCACGTGGAATTCAATAAAGGCCTTAAAGCCTTCGTACACGACCTCTTGAACGTACGGGTGCTCGGCGTGGTCGCCAGCAAAGCGGGCGTAGTTGGCCAGGTACACGTTGGCGTTGGGCTCGTTGTACACCGAGTGGATGATTTCGTTCTTGCCGACGCCGTAGGCTCCGACAAAAGCGGCCATCAGCTCCGCGGGCAGGCGCTTGTACAAAAAGTCGCGCACCAGGCGCTTGCCGATGTAGCTCGCGGACCCCTCGTCGCCCAAAATGTAGGCCAGGGCCGGAACCTCTTCGCGCACCGACGTTCCGTCGAAGTAGCACGAGTTGGAACCGGTTCCGAGGATGCACGCGATGTGCGGCTCACCAAAGAACGTGGCGTACGCGGCGGCCAGCAGGTCGTGGTCGACCAGCACCTGGGCGTTGGTGAACACGCGCTCGAGGCCCGCGGCGATGATGGCGTTCAAGGGCTCGGACGAGCATCCGGCCCCGTAAAAGAACACCTTCTCGATGTGGGGAGCGTGGCCCATGATGGCCGATTCCGCCCGAAGCGTGCGCTCGACCTCGTCGCTGTCGTGAAAGTAGGGGTTAAGGCCCTTGACGGACCAGCGCCCTACCTCGTTCGCCGAGGCGTCCAAAAGAATCCAATCGGCCTTGGTCGAGCCGCTTTCTACGATAAAAACCATAACTACTTAGGATTGAGCCGCCATGCGCACTGCCATATCGGCCATGCGGGCAGAGTAACCGGCCTCGTTATCGTACCAACCCATGATTTTCACCAAGGTGCCGTTGGCGGATGTGATGCCGGAGTCAAAAATGCAGGAGTGCTTGTTGCCCACGATGTCGGCCGACACGATGGGGTCTTCGGTGTACTGAAGGATGCCCTTGAGCGGACCTTCCGCCGCGGCCTTCATGGCGGCGTTGATCTCGGCGGCCGTGGCCGGCTTAGCCAATTCAACCGTCACGTCGGTGGCGGAACCCGTAATCGTCGGGACGCGGATTGCGTAGCCGTCGAGCTTGCCCTTCAGCTCGGGAAGCACGAGGCCCACGGCCTTGGCGGCGCCGGTCGTTGTCGGAATCATGCTCACCGCGGCGGCGCGGGCACGGCGCAGGTCGCGGTGCGGAGCGTCTTGAATGCTCTGGTCGTTGGTGTACGCGTGCACGGTCAGCATGTAGCCCTTGACGACGCCGAAGGTGTCGTTGAGGACCTTCATCATCGGCGCCAAGCAGTTGGTCGTGCACGACGCGTTGCTGAACACGTGGTCGTCGGGACCGAGAATGCCCTCGTTGACGCCCAGCACGACGGTTTTCACGTCGTCGGCCTTGGCCGGAGCGCTCAAACCTACTTTTTTAGCGCCCGCTTGCAGGTGCAGCTCCAGCTGCTCTTTGCTGGTGAAAATTCCGGTTGATTCGATGACCAAGTCAACGCCCAACTCGCCCCAGGGAAGCTCCGCCGGGTTTTTAATGGCGGTGATTCGGATCTCTTTGCCGTTGACAATCAGACTGTTCGGCGTGTGCTCCACGGTGCCCTGAAAGCCGCCGTGGGCCGAGTCGTACTTGAGCAAGTGCGCCAAGGTCGCGGTGTCGGTCAGGTCGTTAATGGCCACGATGTCGACGTCGGGGCGCACGATGAGGTTGCGGAAGGTGAGGCGGCCGATGCGGCCAAATCCGTTGATGGCAATCTTTTTCATAGCGGGTGCAAAAATCGAGTAAAAGAGTTAAATAGACAGTATTCGGGCAATGCGCAGCAAGTCCTCGTCGAGCGGGGCTTTGTTGTTGATCGCCAAGGGCAAGTGCGTGTGGGTTAGCTGCCCACTCACAATGCCCACCATGACGTCGGTCTTGCCGTTGAGCAAGGCCTCTACGGCGGCCACGCCGAGGCGGCTGGCGTTCACCCGGTCGAGCATGCTGGGCGATCCGCCCCGCTGAATGTGACCGAGAATCGTAACCTTGACGTCGAGGTCGGGGTTGTGGGATTTCAGCGCGTCGGCGAGCTCGTAGGGAGTTCCGAGGTGGTTGCCCTCGGCGACGACGACGATGTTGCTGGTTTTTTTGCGTTCGGCGCCTTGATCCACGGCCGACAGCAGGTCGTTCATGGACGTGTGGCGCTCGGGCAGAATAATGCTAATGGCGCCGGTGGCCAGCCCGGAACTCAGGGCGATAAATCCGGCGTCGCGGCCCATCACTTCGACCAAAAAGAGGCGGTTGTGGCTGTTGGCGGTGTCGCGAATCTTGTCGATGCTCTCGACCACCGTATTGCTGGCGGTATCGTAGCCGATCGTGTAGTCGGTGCCGAACAAGTCGTTGTCGATGGTTCCCGGAATTCCGACCACCGGAACCCCGTGCTCTTCGGCCAACTTGTGGGCGCCGGTAAAGGTTCCGTCTCCGCCCACCACGGCGAGGCCGTCAATACCGTGGGCCTTGAGGTTGGCGGCGGCCTGAGCGCGGCCTTCGGGGGTGCGGAACGCTTGGCTGCGGGCCGACTTCAAAATGGTTCCGCCCTGCGCCAAAATGTTGCGGACGCTTTTGCTGTCGAGGGGCGTAAAATCGGCCTCCACCAGGCCGTCGTAGCCGCGGTACACGCCGACGGTTTCGACGCCGTAAAAAGCGGCAGTCCGCACCACGGCGCGGAGGGCTGCGTTCATGCCGGGCGCGTCTCCGCCCGAAGTCAACACGGCAATTCGTTTCATACGTCCTACGAAGATAGTGTTCAAAGTACAATTAGTAGTGAAATTGTTAGTGTCCGAAGTACATTTGTCTACCTATGCAGAACCCCAACGTTTCGGTAGACTGTGTGGTTTTTGGTTTCGACGGCCAAAAACTCAACGTGCTGCTCATTGAGCAAGAGGATTTTGGCCAGGCGTGCCGCTACGCGCTGCCGGGCGACCACTTAGAGGACGACGAGGACCTCGATCAGGCGGCGGCCCGTGTGCTTCACGAGCTGACCGGGTTGAGCGGGCTGTACTTGCAGCAGTGCGGAACCTTCGGCGACCCCAACCGCGTGAAGGACCCCAAGGACTTGCCGTGGTTGACCCACGTGCGCAAGGACCCCACGGCCCGGGTAATCACCATTGCGTACTACGCTCTGGTAAAAATGACGGACCTCAATCTGTCGGCGTCCAGCTTTGCCGCCGCGGCCTTTTGGCACGACGCCAACGAAATTCCGCGCTTGGCCTTTGACCACAACGTCATCTTTAACCAGGCCCTCACGACGCTGCGCCGCGAACTCAGCGAGCTGCGCGTCGGCTTTGAATTGCTTCCGAACAAGTTCACCCTCAGCCAGATGCAAGCGGTGCACGAGGCCATCCTCAACGCCAATTTTGACAAGCGGAACTTCCGCAAGAAAGCCCTCAACGATCAGTGGGTGGTTCCGCTCGACGAAAAGCAAACCGGGGTGGTGCACAAGCCGGCCCGACTGTACATGCGCAACTTAGAACGCGCTCAAAACTAACACTTTATGGCATCAAATACTCCCGCCGGACACTCGGCCGCCGCCATTGGCCCGAAGAAAACTTTGAATTTTTGGCAAATCTGGAACATGAGTTTCGGGTTCCTGGGCATCCAGTTCGGCTGGTCGCTGCAGATGGCCAACATGAGCCCGATTTACGAGTACCTCGGCGCGGAACCCGACAAAATTCCCCTGCTTTGGCTGGCCGCCCCCATGACCGGTCTGCTGGTGCAGCCCATCATCGGCTACTACTCGGACCGCACGTGGACCCGCCTGGGCCGCCGCCGCCCCTTCTTTTTGGTGGGCGCCATTTTAAGTTCCATCGCGCTCTTTTTAATGCCCCAGTCCAGTGCGCTGTGGATGGCCGCGGGCCTGCTGTGGATCCTCGACGCCAGCATCAACATTTCCATGGAACCGATGCGGGCCTTTGTGGTCGACATGCTTCCCGAAAAGCAGCATTCGCGCGGCTTTGCGTTTCAATCGTTTATGATCGGCATCGGCTCGGTGGTTGCCAGCGCCATGCCCTGGATGCTTTCGAACTGGTTTGGCTTCACCGACGACGGATCGGGCGGAATCCCCGATTCCATCAAGTGGTCGTTCTACGCCGGCGCGGTGGTGCTGCTCGTCGCGGTGCTCTATACCGTGTTCACCACCAAACCCTATCCGCCCGCGGACATGGAAGCGTTTAAAACGTTTCAAAAGGAGGCCAGCATTAAGGGCATGTTCCACGAGGTCTTTGGGGCCATCACGCACATGCCCGACACCATGAAAAAAGTGGCTTTGGTGCAGTTTTTCACCTGGCCGGCCCTCTTTCTGTTCTGGTTTTACTACGGCCCCGCCGTGGCGGTCGGAATTTTTGGTGCGGAACCCGGTACCCCCGACTACACCCGCGGCGTAGAATTCGCGGGCTTGACCCAGTCGTTTTACAACCTGGTGACCTTCGCTGTTGCGCTGGCCCTACCGTTTTTGGCCACCCGACTCGGGAATCCGCTGACCCACATCATCGGCCTGCTCGCCGGCGCTGCCGGGCTCTTTAGCCTTCAGCTGATCGAGAACCCCAACATGCTCTTTTTGTCGATGGCCGGAATCGGCATCGCATGGGCCAGCATTTTGGCCATGCCCTACGCCATGCTCGCGAGCTCGCTGCCTCCGGGGCAAACCGGCCTCTACATGGGCATCTTTAACTTCTTTATCGTGCTGCCCGAAATCATTGCTTCGCTGTTTTTCGGACCCATCATGGAGCACGTCCTCGACAACGACCGCATGGCCGCGATCACGGTGGCGGGCGGACTCATGGTGCTCGCCGCAGTACTGACGCTGCGCATCAAGCGCACGAACTAGTCGCGCGCTACCGCCACCATATTGCCTTCGCGGCCCGTGATGCGCACTTTTTGGCCCGCTTCGTAGGACTGGTCGGCGTCAAAGCCCCAGCTGTCGCCGTCGACTTTGACGTAGCCCCGCTCGCCGGGCGCCACCGAGGATTCGACGCGTCCGACGGCTCCAATCAGGGCGTCTTGGTTGGTCTTGGCTCCCGTGGCCGCAAACCAGGTGCGGAGCAGCGGACGGAGCAACCACAGCGACAGGCCGCTAAAGACCGAAAACAGCGCAAGCTGGAGTTCAATCGACCAGCCCAGAGCGGCTCCGGCGGCCGCGCCGCCGGCACCCACGGCCAGGCAGGCCAGTAAAAATCCAGGAGTAAACACTTCAAGCAGCAGCAGGGCCACCGCGGCAATCAGCCAAGTCGTTGCGGTCATGATTTCGATTTTCGGTACTGACCTAAGATAAGCACCAGCGAGGTAGCGCTCAAGAGGGCCCCGGCCACAAAGGGGGCGCCCGGGAAGTAAATTGGCGCTCCGGCCTCGGTAAAGGCGGCAAAAATGCCGGTCATCAGCGGCGGACCCACGATGCTGGTGGCGCTCATCATGCTGCTCATGGCACCCTGAAGTTCACCTTGCTCGTTCTCGGGAACTCCGTTGCTCAGCAGCCCCTGAAGCGCCGGGCCGGCGAGGCCTCCGAACGCGTAGGGAATCAAGAAGGCGTAGAGCATCCACTGGTTCTGCACCAGCGCAAACAGGATGAGGCCGGTCACGTTGCAAATCATGCCCACGATCAGGGTGCGCCA
>JBEAQA010000067.1:0-2907 GCA_041164105.1 Bacteroidota bacterium
GCAGGCCATGTACGGCAGCACCCAAATTGCGGTCGACCACCCCATGCTCAGCGACCTGCTCAAGGGCAAAGGCATGTACGGTATGCTCGGCACCGTCTGGCTCATCCTCTGCGCCCTCACCTTTGGCGGCGTCATGGACGCGGCCGGATTTTTGAGCACCATCACCCAGGGGCTGCTTCGCGTGGCACGCGGGGCATTCGGTCTGATTTCGTCGACTCTGGCGTCCGGATTGATGCTCAACATTACCGCGTCCGACCAGTACCTGGCCATTGTGGTTCCGGGGCGGATGTTCAAAAAAGCCTACGAAGACCGCGGTCTAAAGCCCGAAAACCTCTCGCGCGCCCTCGAAGATTCCGGCACCGTTACCTCGGCACTGATTCCGTGGAACACCTGCGGAGCCTACCAGTCGAGCGTGCTGGGCGTGGCCACCGGCGAGTACTTTATGTACGCCATTTTCAATTGGATGAGTCCGCTGGTGAGCCTTTTGCTGGCTGCCACAGGCTGGAAGATCACCAAAACCGCTTCCGCTTCATCCAACTAACCATGCCGGCGGCGACCGACGCCATCAGCAGCAGGACGGCGGGGTAAGCCCAAGGCCAATTCAGCTCGGGCATCGCTCGAAAATTCATTCCGTACACTCCGGCGATAAACGTCAGCGGCATAAAGACCGCCGAAAACACCGTGAGAATGCGCATCACTTCGTTGGTTCGCTGACCCACCGACGACAGGTAGAGGCCTTCGAGCGACTCCAGCAAGCCGCGCTGGGCCTCGAGCCGCTCGTACAAGGCTTGAACTTTGCCCTTGACGTCGCGCAGGTAGGGCCGGTTTTCGCGGGCAAGCACCGGGTGGCTGGACGCCTCGAGCGAGCCCACCACCTCGCGCAGCGGAGTAACGTGGCGCCGAAGGACACTTAATTGCCGCTTCGCTTGCAGCAGTTTGACCACTATGCGCTGGCTCGGTCGGTGCACTACTTCGGTCTCGAGCTGGTCCAAGGTGTTCTCTAGGGCGTCGAGGTGCTGGTCGTAGGGCCGAACGACGGCGTCCAAAATCCGAATGAGCAAGTAGTCCGGACCCTTGCTGCGCACCAAACCGCGGTTGGACCGAATGCGCTCGGCGACCGCATCCAGCACGCCGGGGCGGTGCACTGAAATCAAGCCGGCGCGGTGCGCCACAAGCCCGACGTGCGCGAACCGAAGGGACTCCCGCGGGGCGCTGACCACCGCGTGCACGTCGAGGTACAGTTGCTCCGGGTATTCTTCAAGGTTGGCCCGCCCTTGGTCGTCCAGCAAATCCGTGGCCACGTGCGGGTGGAGCCCCCAGTCCGCAATGGTGGCCCGAAGGTCCGGTTCACCCGTAGGTTGATCCCACTGAATCCAGCGCACCGGCAAGGGTCCGGCCAAGCTGGGTGCGCCCTGGGGCACGTTGGATTCCTGAACCTCGTCCAATCCGTAGTCGATGCATTCCGCCATAAATTGAAGGTACGCTGAAGTCCGTACTTTTGCGGACTATGCCCGTACTCAGTATCGTCATGCCGGCTTACAACGAAGCCGCGACCATCCACCTCATTTTGGACAAAGTCCGCGACGCCCGCCTGCCCGACGGTTGGACGAAAGAACTCATCGTCGTTAACGACTGCAGCAAGGACGCCACCGAAGCGGCCATCGAGCGCTATGCCTCGGCCAACCCTTCGCTCCCGCTGACGTACCGCAAGCACGAGGTCAATAAGGGCAAGGGGGCCGCCTTGCACACGGGCATCGCCATGGCCACCGGCGACTACGTCATCATTCAAGATGCCGACCTGGAGTACGACCCCAACGAATACCCAGCCCTGCTGCAGCCGGTTATCGACGGCCACGCCGACGTCGTGTACGGCTCGCGCTTCATGGGCGGCAACGCCCACCGCATCCTGTTTTTTTGGCACTCCATCGGCAACAAGTTCCTGACCTTCCTTTCGAACATGTTCACCAACCTGAACTTGACCGACATGGAAACCTGCTACAAGCTCTTCCGCCGCGACCTCATCCAGTCGCTGAACCTGCGCGAGCACCGGTTTGGGTTTGAGCCTGAGGTCACCGCCAAAATCGCCCGCATCCCCAAGGTGCGCATTTACGAGGTCGGAATCAGCTACTACGGCCGCACGTTTGACGAAGGCAAAAAAATTGGCTGGAAGGACGGCGTGCGCGCCATTTACTGCATCCTGAAGTACGGAGCGTTTAAAAGCCGATAGCAACTCGTAACGAGCAGCGAGCAACGAGCAAAAAAAAGCCGCCCCGAAGGGCGGCCTTTTTTTTGAACCAAGGCTTACTTCACCTCTTCAAAGTCGACGTCGGTCACGTCGTCGGCCGCGTTGGCCGAACCCGCTCCCGGTCCGCCGGCGTCTCCGCCCGCGGCGCCCTCTTGCTGGGCCTTGTACATCTCTTCAGAAGCGTTCTTCCAGGCCTCGTTGATCTGCTCCATCGCAGCATCGATGGCGCTGACCTCTTGGCTGGCGTGGGCCTTCTTGAGGTTGTCGAGCGAAGCCTCGATCGCCGCCTTCTTGTCGCCCAGCTTGTCGCCGAACTCGCTGAGCTGCTTCTCGGTCTGGAAGATCATTTGGTCGGCCGCGTTGAGCTTGTCCACGCGCTCCTTGGCTTGCTTGTCGGCTTCGGCGTTGGCCTCGGCTTCCTTCTTCATCTTCTCGATTTCTTCCTGGCTCAGGCCTGAAGAAGCCTCGATGCGGATCTTTTGCTCCTTGCCGGTGGCCTTGTCCTTGGCGCTCACGTTCAAAATTCCGTTGGCGTCAATGTCAAACGTAACCTCGACCTGGGGCACGCCGCGGGGTGCGGGCGGAATTCCGTCCAAGTGGAACCGACCGATGGTCTTGTTGTCCTTGGCCATGGGGCGCTCGCCCTGCAGAATGTGAATTTC
>JBEAQA010000068.1:0-6086 GCA_041164105.1 Bacteroidota bacterium
GTCAACGGAGTACTGACGGGCGCCTTTTTGCCGGAGCCCATCGTGTGGTACAACGACGCCGAAAACATGGGGATTCGTATGGGGACGATTCCGGTCGAGGACGCGCTCTACGGAACCTTTATGATGATCATGTACGCCGTGGGCGTTCACTGGTCGCGGGAACGACGTTAAGTTTGGCCCTTTTCGGGTTAAATTTGCCGCTTAATTCCGTTCTATGCTTACCCGCCGCCACCTCCGCATCAAAACGATGCAAGCGCTTTATGCGTACGCGCAGTCCGACCTCAACGACGCCAATTTAGGATTGCGTCGCCTCGAAGACAGCATTAAGGGTATCTACGAACTCTACCTCTACGAGCTCCGCATTTTTTGGCATTTTGTGAAGTTTATCGAGGAACGCCTTGAAATTGAGCAAGCCAAGCAGTTTCCGAACCAACTTCGGGCGGCCCAAATGCAGCACTTCTTGGACTTGCCCTTTGTGGCGCAGCTCGTTTCGGACGACGAGGTGACCAAGGCCTGGGAACAGCACCGGATTCTGTGGGGCGAGTCCGCCGACGTCCTACGCCGCATCTTTTTTGCCTACTGGGCAGAGTGGGGCGAAACCTTGACTTGGAACAGCCCAGAGCCCCAAACGCAGGAGGCTCAGATTGCGCACCTTCGCCAGTTCTACCGCGATTATTTGGCCAACAACGACGACCTGCACCAGCACTACGAGTCGCTGAACATGCACTGGTCGGACGACCTCGATGCCGCCCAAATGATGGCCATTCAAACCATGCAGAACGCGCGCAAGAACCGCCCGGTACTCGTTCCGCTGGTTAAGAATGCCGAAGACGGGGAATTTGCTCGAGATTTGTTCTTGCACACGCTGCGCCACCAGGCCGAATGGCAGGACCGCATGGCCAAAAAGGCCAAGCAGTGGGACTTTGACCGCATGGCACCGGTGGACCGCAGCATCGTGCAAATGGCGCTGAGTGAGATTGTGGCGTTTCCGCAGATTCCGCTCAAGGTCAGCATTGACGAGGCCATCGAATTGGCCAAGCAGTACGGTTCGCCCAAGGCCGCTTCGTTTGTCAACGGAATTTTGGATGCGATCGTCGCCGATTTAAAAGCGGACGGCCGAATTCAAAAACTCGGAAGAGGCTTAATTGGTGCCTAATTTTATCCCTATGAAAACCCAACTCGCACTTATCGTTGCCGTAGCCTTCGGCGCTGCGGCCTGCTCGAACCCGAGCGACAAAATCAAACCCGAATCAGAGCGCATGGCGCTGGAAGCGGTGCAGGGCACAGAGCTTCCGCAGCTGACGTTTGCCAACGAGTCGCACGACTTCGGCAGCATTAACGAAGGCGACGTCGTCGAGACGGAATTCCGCTTTACCAATACGGGCAAGGGGCCGCTGATTATTTCTTCGGCTCAAGGCTCGTGCGGATGTACGGTTCCGGAATACCCGAATGCCCCCGTGGCTCCGGGCGAAGAGGGTGTAATCAAGGTCAGCTTCAACAGCGCCGGCAAGCCCAACCAGCAGAGCAAAACGGTAACCTTGACGACCAATGCGGTGCCGAGCACGAAAGTTTTGACCATCACGGCCAACGTAACCCCCAAAGCCAACTAACATGAATTTCTTTTTGCAAGCCCAGGCCCAGGGCGGAATCGCGGGCTTTTTGCCCCTGATCGCCATTTTGGCGGTAATGTACTTTTTCTTCTTGCGCCCGCAGATGAAGCGCCAAAAGGAAGAGACGAAGTTCCGCAACGTGCTTGCCAAGGGCATGCGCGTGGTAACGACCGGCGGTGTCCACGGTAAGATTTCGGACCTCGACGAGCACACGTTTGTGCTCGAAAGCGAGAACAGCCGCATGCGCCTGGAGCGTTCGGCCGTCAGCAAGGAATTGACTGCGGCGCGCTACCCCGAATCGGCAAAGACCGAAGAAAAGAAGTAGTCTTCGATTATTCCCCACGAAAAACGGCCCAAGCGCGAGCTTGGGCCGTTTGTTTTTGTGCTGAAACCTGGGCGTTTAGATGCGCTTGAGCTGGTCTTTGAGCATCTTGAGCTGGTCGGCGAGCAGGCCCTTGTCGTCGAGCTTCTTCGCTTCGGTCAACAGGGCTTGCGCCTCGGCCTTGCGGCGGCGCGACATGGCCATAGCTGCCAACTGCATCTTGGCGAGGGCCCGATCTTGCTTCATGCGGAGTCCTGTATTTAGGGCCTTGCGCATGAAGGACTCGGACTGGGCCATGTTGGTTTGGGACAGCATGAGGCCGCGCAAAAAGAAGTAGTAGGCGAGCTGGCCGGTGATCAAGGTTTGCTCGGGGTGCTTCAGGGCGTCCAGTTGAGCGCCCGCTTTAGCGAAATTCTGCGAGCGGACGTACCACAGCGCCATCAGAATGCGCTCGTTGCGGAAGTGGAACAGCACCGGAATTCCGGCCAAAAGGGTCACGAAAATGCCGTTGCCCCAATGTCCGTCAATGAACTGGTACACGGCAAGGGCCAAGAGAACCGCAGCAATGCTGAGGCGGAGGTAGCGTCGAATCATGCCGCAAAAATACGGCGTGCTCAGTCGAGGATTTCGATGCGGTTGCGACCAAGGCGAACTTGGCCTTCGCTTTCGAGGCGCTTGAGCAGGCGCGAAACCACTTCGCGCGAGGAATTCAGGGCCTGCGCGATTTCAAAATGGCTCATGTGTACTTCGCGGTCTTCGCTACGCCGCGCCTTTTCGTGCAGAAAGTGAAGCAGGCGCTCGTCCAATTGGCGGAACGCCACATCGTCCAACGCGCTCAGCGCCTCGTCAAACCGCTTTTGGTAGGACCTCAGGACGTAGTTCAGCCACTCGGAATTGCGGTGCAGCAAGTCCTGAACGACATGGATGGGAACGCAGAGGACCGTGCTGTCCTCTTCGGCCAGTACCTCAAGGCTCGGAGATTGGCCGTAGAGGCTTCCAAAGGTGTTGCTGCAGGCGCTGCCGGGTTCCAGGGTGTAGAGGTAGAGTTCGCGGTCTTCGGCGCTGTCTTTGCGTGCGACGCGCAGGCTGCCTTCTAAGACAATGGGCACGTACTTCATGCTTTGCCCGGGCTCCATGACGTAGTCGCCCGCACGGAAGTTCAGGATTCGACCTTCGCGGGCCAGCGTTTCGGCCAGTTCGGGCGAAGCGAAGCCGAGGGCTTCTTGAATTTGGGATACAGGTACCATAGGGGGCATTAAAATTAGCGAAAAATGCTAAGACCGCTTTTTGAAGTTTATCAACCTGGCCTGTGGAAAACTTCGCGCGCTTAACGCTCGCTTAATCAGGCATTCCGGTAATTTCAACAGAACCAAATTCCGCAACGATGCCCGCAGCTCCGAAGAAAATCCGCAAAATTTTTGTCCTTGACACGTCCGTAATTCTGTACGACCACAACGCCATCATGAATTTCGAAGAGCACGATGTGGCGATTCCGATCCCGGTGCTCGAAGAATTGGACGAGTTTAAAAAGGGATCGGATACCAAGAATTTTGAGGCCCGCGAGTTCATTCGAATGCTCGACAAAAAGGCGGAGCAGAAATCCTTGACCGATTGGATCGCCCTGAACGGTCCGAAGCGCGGAAAGTTTCGCGTGGTGATGGATACGCCGGGCCTCGGGGTGGACGCTACCGCCGTGTACGGCAAGGGCAAGAACGACCACAAAATCTTGAACGCCGCGCTCTACCTGCAGGAGCAGGAGCCCCATCGGCCGGTGGTGCTGGTCACCAAGGATATTAACCTGAGGCTCAAGGCTAAGGCGCTCAATGTGGCGGCCGAAGACTACCTGACGGGTAAGGTCAAAGAAACGGATACGGTGTTCACCGGGCGGGCGGAACTCGACGGATTTCCCGAGAAGTCGCTGCAGTTGCTGTACGAACAAAAGCGGGTTCCGCTCGATACGTCCCTCAAGACGGTGCAGAAGTTGGGGTTGCAGCCTAACTTGTTTTACATACTTAAAAACGGAAAGAGCAGCGGGCTGGGATTTTTTAACTCCCAAACCTCTGAAATGGAGTTGGTCGAAAAGGCCGCCTACTACGGAATCAAGCCCCGAAACGCCGAGCAAACCTTTGCGCTGCACGCGATTATGAACCCCCACATCAAGCTCGTCACGCTGACGGGGGTGGCCGGAACCGGAAAAACCCTGCTTGCCCTGGCCGGATCGCTGGAGCAGCGCCGCGATTTCAAGCAGATTTACTTGGCCCGACCGATTGTTCCGCTAAGTAACCGAGATATTGGATTCTTGCCGGGCGACGCCGAGCAAAAGATCAACCCGTACATGCAGCCGCTGTGGGACAACCTCAAGTTCATCAAGAACCAGTTTGGCGAGCGCGACCGCAACTACAAGCAAATCGACGAGATGGTGGCCAACGAAAAAATCCTGGTGACTCCCTTGGCCTACATTCGGGGACGCTCGCTGAGCAACGTGATTTTTATTGTGGACGAGGCCCAAAACCTCACGCCGCACGAGGTGAAAACCATCATTACCCGTGCCGGGGAGAACTCCAAGTTCATCTTTACGGGCGACGTGCGCCAGATCGACACGCCCTACCTCGACGAGCAGTCCAACGGCCTGAGCTACTTGGTGGACCGGCTTAAGGGGCAGCCGCTGTACGCGCACGTTTCGCTGGTCAAGGGCGAGCGCAGCGAGCTGGCCAACTTGGCCAACGATTTGCTTTAAGTCCGGCGTGGGCAGGGCATAAAAAAGGCGGGCCGCAGGGCCCGCCTTTTGCTTTTTGCACCACTTGGACTACCGGGGACCGGCGGCCTTGATTTCGTCGGTAGTACCCGCTTCGAACTTGGTGAAGTTGTCGCGGAACAATCCGGCCAGGCGCTCGGCACCTGCGTCGTAGGCCGTCTTGTCCGTCCACGTTTCGCGCGGATCCAAAATTTCGGTGGGTACGCCGGGGCATTCCGCGATGCGGGCCAAGCCAAAGCGCGCGTCGGTCACGGTGGGCGCGTTGTCGAGCTCACCGGCCATGGCGGCCTGAATCAGGCGGCGCGTGTTTTTAAGTGAAATCCGGTGCCCGGTGCCGTAGGCTCCGCCCGTCCAGCCCGTGTTGACGAGCCAAACTTGGATGTCGGTGCCCTCGAGCTTGCTCATCAGCATTTCGGCGTACTCGGACGGGTGCAAGGGCATGAAGGGGGCGCCAAAGCAGGCCGAGAAGGCGGCCTTGGGCTCGGTCACGCCCGCTTCGGTACCGGCGACCTTGGCGGTGTAGCCGCTCATGAAGTGGTAGGCGGCCTGAGCGCGCGTCAACTTCGAGAGCGGAGGCAGGATTCCGTACGCATCGGCGGTCAAGAAGAAGATGTGCTTCGGAGCCGGACCTTGCGAAGGCAGCACGATGTTGTCGATGAAGTCGATGGGGTAGGAGACCCGCGTGTTTTCAGTGATGCGCTTGTCGGTGTAGTCGGGCGTACCCGCGGCATCCACCACGACGTTTTCAAGCAAGGCTCCCGGGCGAATGGCGCGGAAGATGTCCGGTTCCTTCTCTTCGGTCAAGTCAATCACCTTGGCGTAGCATCCGCCCTCAAAATTGAAGACGCGGCCGTCCGGCGTCCAGCCGTGCTCGTCGTCGCCGATCAGCTGGCGGTTCGGGTCGGCGCTGAGCGTCGTTTTACCGGTGCCCGACAGGCCAAAAAAGAGGGCCGTAGCTCCGTCTTCGCCGAGGTTGGCGGAACAGTGCATCGGCAGGGTCTGGTGCTGGGTCGGAAGCAAAAAGTTCAGCGCACTGAAAATGCCCTTCTTCATTTCGCCGGTGTAGCCGGTTCCGCCGATAAGGATGGTCTTGTCCTCAAAGCTCAAGATGGCGAAGTTGCTCTGGCGGGTGCCGTCGCGCTGCGGATCAGCCTCGAAGCCGGGGGCGTGGAGGATGGTCCACTCCGGCTGGAATTGCTCCAGTTCGGTGGCTGAAGGGCGCAAGAACATGTTGTAGCAGAACAGGTTGTGCTCAGGAAACTCGTTGATTACCCGAAGGCTAATCTGTACCGAGGATTCCGCGCCGGCGAAGGCATCGCGGACGTACAAGTTTTTGCCGTTGAGGTAGTCGAGCACGCGGGCCTTGAGGGCTCGGTAGGCGTCGGCCTCGAACGGAATA
>JBEAQA010000069.1:0-4664 GCA_041164105.1 Bacteroidota bacterium
AGCAGGACGGTTTTGATCCCGGCGCGCTTGGCAGCCAAGAGCTTTTCGCGGATTCCGCCCACGGGAAGCACCTTGCCCCGCAGCGTGATTTCGCCACTCAGGGCCAAGGCGTTGCGCACCCGACGCTGGGTAAAGAGCGACGTCAGCGCCGTAAGCAGTGCAATTCCGGCCGACGGGCCGTCCTTGGGCACCGCGCCCTCGGGCACGTGAAGGTGCACGTCGTACTGGCTAAAGTGCTCGGGCTCCAGGCCGAATTCTGCGGCATTGGCCTTCAAAAACGTCATGGCCAGGGTGGCGGATTCTTTCATCACGTCGCCCAAGTTGCCGGTGATGCTGAGGCGTCCCGTGCCTGGAGCGATCGTCGATTCCAAGTAAAGGATGTCGCCGCCAACCGGAGTCCAGGCAAGGCCGGTAGCCACGCCCGCCACGCCGTCGTTGGCGTAGTCGTCCTTGCGGAATCGTGCCACGCCCATGATGTCCGTGAGGTCGGCCGCAGACGGTTTGGACGGAAAATCCTTGCCCTCGGCCCGCGCCAAGGCGGCCTTGCGGGCGAGCTTGGCCAGCTGCTGGTCGAGGCGGCGCACGCCGGATTCGCGGGTGTAGCCCTCAATGAGTGCCGAGGCCGTCGCCGATTCAAGTTTCAGCGCCTTGGGCTCGAGGCCGTGCTCGCGCAGCTGCTTGGGCATCAGGTGGTTCTGGGCAATTTTCACCTTCTCTTCGCGGGTGTAGCCCGTCACCTCGATGAGTTCCATGCGGTCGCGCAGGGCGGGCTGGATTCCGCCCAAGTTGTTGGCCGTGGCGATAAACAGCACCTTGGACAGGTCGTAGCCCATCTCGAGGAAGTGGTCGTGGAAGGCGTGATTCTGCTCGGGGTCAAGCACTTCGAGCAGTGCGCTCGACGGATCGCCGTGGGCGCCCATGCCCAGCTTGTCGATCTCGTCCAGCACTAAAACAGGGTTCGAAGCACCGGCCTTCTTGAGCTGCTGAAGAATTCGCCCGGGCATTGCGCCAATGTAGGTCTTGCGGTGGCCGCGAATCTCGGCTTCGTCGCGCATTCCGCCCAGCGACATGCGCACGTAGGGGCGACCCAGGGCCTCCGCCACCGAACGGCCGAGCGAGGTCTTGCCCACCCCCGGAGGGCCGTACAAGCACAAAATCGGGCTCTTCAGGTCGCCCTTCAGGGCCAGCACCGCGAGGTGCTCTAGGATGCGCTCCTTGACTTTTTCGAGGCCAAAATGGTCGCGGTCCAGGATTTTGCGGGCCTTTTTGAGGTCGTGGCGGTCTTTGGTGACGTGGTTCCACGGCAGGTCGAGCATCAGCTCGAGGTAGTTGCGCTGGATTCCGAAGTCCGGCACTTGCGGGTTCATGCGCTGCAGGCGAGCGAGCTCCTTTTCAAACTGCTGGGCCGCTTCCGTAGACCAGTTTTTTTCAGCAGCCCGCTGGCGGAACGACTCAAACTCGGCCTCGAAGCTGTTGCCGCCGAGCTCTTCTTGAATCGTGCGCATCTGCTGCTGCAAAAAGTACTCGCGCTGCTGCTGGTCGAATTCGACGCGCACCTTGTTGGCGATGTCGTTTTTGACCTCGAGCAAGTGCTTTTCTTGGCTAAGGTGCTTGAGCACCTGCTGGGCGCGGGCCTTGAGGTCGTCCTCTTCGAGCAAAAGCTGCTTGGCCTCGACCTCGAGGTTGGTGTTGCTCGCGATGAAGTGCAGCAAAAACGTGTCGGACTCGATGTTTTTGACGGCGATCTGCGCCTCGGTCGGAATGTTCGGACTCTCTTGAATGATCTCAAGCGAAAGCTCGCGAATGGTCGCCATCAGGGCGGTGAATTCCGTGTCGTCCTCGGCGGGAACCGCCTCGTCCAAGTACTCGACCCGGGCGCGGTGGTAGGGCTCGTCGCCCAGGAGCTCTATGATGCGGAACCGGCGCTTACCCTGCAAAATCGCGGTGATGTTGCCGTCCGGCATGCGGAACGACTTGACCATTTGCACTAAGGTTCCGACCGGATACAGGTCGTCGGCCGACGGCGTTTCGGTGTCGGCGTTGCGCTGGGCGACCACGCCAAAGAGTTTTTTGCCCTTTTGGGATTCCTGAATCAGGCGGATGGACTTGTCGCGTCCCGCGGTGATGGGGCTGACGACGCCCGGAAACTGAACGGTATTGCGCAGCGGCAGCAGCGCGAGCTCGGGCGCCAAGTCGGCCTCGGGGACCGAATTGTCCTCTTCGTTGGTGATGAGCGGAATAAGGTCGGTGTCCTCCGAGAGGAGCGAAAAACGGGGTACTTCCATGGGCCGGTTATTGGGCAATGGCCGTGCCACCGCGCAACGTCGCCGTTTGGGCAAAAATTTCGGACAAAATGTCGGTCGTGGCAGCGTCCAGCGGCCGGCCCCGCCGCGCCAGCACGCGCTCGGTCGTAGCCAGGGCTTTGTCGAGGCGGTATTCCGTCATCCCCTGGGGCCCGCCCCACGAAAAGTCCGGAATAAAGTTGCGCGGAAAGCCCGCGCCAAAGACGTTGCAGGCAACGCCCACCACCGTGCCGGTGTTGAACATCGTGTTGATGCCCGCCTTGCTGTGATCGCCCATGACTAAGCCGCAGAACTGCAGCCCGGTAGCCTCAAAACGGCCGCTGGGGTAGCTCCACAGCTTGACCTCGCTGTAGTCGTTCTTGAGGTTGGAGTTGTTGGTATCAGCCCCCAGGTTGCACCATTCGCCGAGCACCGCGTTGCCGAGAAATCCGTCGTGGCCCTTGTTGCTGTTGCCCCAAAGCACCGAGTTGTTGACTTCGCCGCCCACTTTGCTTCCGGGGCCGATCGTCGTGGCTCCGTAGATTTTGGTGCCCAGCTTGAGCTGCGCCCCTTCGCCGAGCGCCAGGCCGCCGCGAACTAGGCTGCCTTCCATGATTTCGCTGCCCGCCGCCAGGTAAATGGCGCCGCTGCGGCTGTTGAGTACGCTGGCCTCGGCCACCGCACCCTCTTCGGCAAAAATCCGGTCGCCGATCACCGTGTTGGTCGCGCTCAACGGGGCGGAACTTCGGCCCGCCGTCAGCACGTCAAAGTCGGCCTCGAGGGCCTCGGCGTTGCTTGAAAATATGTCGTTCGGGCGGCGGATGAAGCGCACGGAATCCGCAAAAACCACCGTTTCGGCGGCGTCGGCACCGTGGCTTGCCAGCCACTCGCCCTGAGCGTCTACGAGCTGCTGGCCGGGCTTAAGCCCGTGGACGGCGTCGACCAGCGCGGAAGTGGCGATCGCCGCGCCGCGCACGTGGCGCACTGCGTCGCCCTCGGGCTGGCTCAGATCAAAGATTCCGCCCAAATAGGCCTCAGAACGGTACGAAAACGTAGAACCCGGACTGCGGAGCGACCATTTTTCGCGAAGGGTAACGATACCCACGCGGAGGTCGGCCACAGGCCGGGTCCAAGAAAGGGGCTTGAGCGTCTCGCGCTCGCCGCGGTCGTGGAAGATGTAGTGCATCCCCACGAAGGTAGCGGCTTACTTCGAGAATTTCGCGTAGCGGTTGCGGAACTTGTCCACACGGCCCGCCGTATCGAGAAGCTTCTGCTTGCCCGTGTAGAAGGGGTGCGAGTAGCTCGACACTTCCATCTTCACGAGGGGGTATTCCACGCCGTCCACCTCAAGGGTTTCTTTGGCGTTGGCGCAGCTGCGGATAAGGGTTACGTCGCCAGTGCCCATGTCTTTAAAAGCACACACGCGGTAGTTGGTGGGGTGAAGATTGTCTTTCATCGCTTTGTTGTTTTGGAACGAGTTTTGGCCCGTTCCCCATTTTTTGCGGAGCGCAAATGTACGAAATACTTTTCATGCGGAGTTCATTCTATACAAGAAATTCCGCCGCCGCCCGACCTAACGCGCCAACCCCGACCTTTGCCCTGCTATGAACCGCCTCGCCACCTTCGTCATTGCCCTAGCGACCCTGGCCGCGTGCCGGCCAGACTTCCGCTTCGCACCCGAGCCGGTGGCCCTGACGCGCAGCCAAGACACGGTCTACTTGGACACGGTGTTTTCGACGGTGGGCAGCTCCACCCGCAGCGTACGCCTGGTCAATCCCAGTCCCTACGACGTGCAGCTCACCCGACTCGGCCTGGGTCGCGGGGCGGAATCCCCGTTCCGCTTCAACGCCAACGGCCGTCCGGGCCCCGAGCTGGACGACCTAGTGATCCCGGCCCACGACAGCATCTGGGTATTCGTCGAAACCACCGCGCCGCGGGGCGACGGCGAAATGCTGTGGGAAGACTCCTTGCGCATCGAACAGGGCGACTTCAGCCAAAACATTTACCTGGTAGCGCTGGCGTGGGACGCCCACTTCCACTACCCCAACCGCGTGCTGACCATTCCGCAGCCCCCGCCCTACGCCGACCTGAACATTCCGTACGTCATCTTGGGCGCCAACGAAGTCTGGAGCGACGACAAACCCCACGTGGTGTACGGCTATGCGGTGGTCGACAGCGGCGCCACCCTGGACATCACGGCCGGGGCCCGCGTGCACTTTCACAGCGGCTCGGGCCTGTGGGTGGCTTCGGGAGGAACCCTCCGCATCGACGCCGCCAACGCCGGTTCGTTCGAGGACCCCGCCGTGCTCGAGGGCGACCGACTGGAGCCGTTTTACCGCCACATTGCCGGCCAATGGGGTGGCCTTTTGGGCGGAATTTTCA
>JBEAQA010000070.1:0-3978 GCA_041164105.1 Bacteroidota bacterium
GACGCGTCTCGGCCAGGTAGCGCGCCACTTCGTCGCGGTCCATGTGGGTGAACACCGAGGTGGCCCAGGCAAAGTCAAAGTCGGCGTCGGCGTACGGAAAGGTGAATTCCGCCGCCCGCTCACCCGCGGCCGTGTAGAGGTCGTTGTGCAGCGGAACCCAGGTAAAACGAAAGCCCGGGTAGCGCGAGGTAATGCGGCGCGTGCACAGGTCCACCGCCTCGCGGACCACGTCAAAGCCCTCGTAGGCGTCGTTCCGCGTCAAGTAGTCGGTCAGCGGAATGGCCATGCGCCCCAAGCCGCTCCCGATGTCGAGGACGCGCTCGTCGGGCTTCAGTCCGCCCAGCCCGGTGAAATGGGCCTTAAACAGCAGTCCGTTCGCCAAAAAATCACCGCCGCCCGTGAACACCTCACCAGGCAAGGGCAGCGGAATCCCCGCGTAGCGCGGACGCCCGCCGTGGCGCAGCAGCGTCAGGAGGTCCAAGGGCAGCACCACCGCACGCCGAACGGCCCGGCGGGTGCGGGGGCCGAAGCGGTAAAAGGTGGATCGAAGGAACTTTTTCATGCACGCTTAGCGTTGGGCACGGTGTCGAAACCAGTCCACAACCGCCCCAAGGGCCGTGCCGAGGGCCAATCCCATCCCAATGGCTGTACCGTGGTTGGTTCCATCGGCGAAAAACGAACCGTACATGACCCCGGCAAGGACGCCGAAGGCTCCGCCCAGAATCATACCCTGAGGCGTGGAGGACTTGTTCATCGCTGAGCCATAATGCGTTCAATCTCGTCCACCTCTTTAGGGATGGCCTTCGTCAGGTTGATCGGTTCGCCCTTGGTCACGACGATGTCGTCTTCGATGCGGATTCCGAGGCCCTCCTCAGGAATGTAGATGCCGGGCTCGACGGTAAACACCATGCCCTCTTTGATTTCGGAACCGTCCCAGGGCCCGTAGTCGTGCACGTCGAGGCCGAGGTAGTGCGAGGTTCCGTGCATAAAGTACTTTTTGTAGGCGGGCCAGGCGGGGTCCTGCTTGGCCACGTCGTCGCGGGTGATGAGTCCGAGCCCGATCAGCTCTTCGGTCATGAGCTCGCCGACCTGCACGTGGTAGTCGGGCAGGCGCACGCCGGGCTTCAGCAAATTCATCGCCGCCTTTTCGACGCGGAGCACCGCCTCGTAGACCGCGCGCTGGCGGGGCGTGAACGTTCCGTTGGCCGGAAAGCACCGCGTCACGTCGCAGGCGTAGTTGCCGTAGACCGCGCCGACGTCAAACAGCACCACGTCGCCGTCGCGAACCTGGGCGTCGTTGGTGATGTAGTGCAGCACACAGGCGTTGGCGCCCGAGCCGATGATCGGCGTGTAGGCAAAGCCGTGGGAGCGGCGGCGCACAAACTCGTGAAGGAATTCTGCCTCGAGCTCGTATTCCCACACGCCGGGCTTGAGGAAGCGCAGCACGCGGTCGTAGCCCGCCGCCGTAATGTCGGCGGCCACCTGCATGATTTCGACCTCTTCAGGGTCTTTGACGGCCCGCAGCGCATTCATGGCCGGCGCGGAACGCTCGTATTCGTGGTTCGGAAAGCGGCGGCGCAGGTCGGCCCCAAAGCGGTCTTCGCGCGTCTCGACGGGGTTATTTCGGCGAATGTGCTCGTGGTTCAATAAATACACATGGTGGGCGTGCGCCATGACGTCGCGCAGGATGCGCTCGAAATCGCTCAGCCAGTGAATGCTTTGGATTCCGGTCAGGGCGCGGGCCTCGTCCTTCGAGAGCTTGGCCCCTTCCCAGCGAGCGATGAGGTCGTTGGTTTCGACCAAAAACAGCATCTCGCGCTGCTCGGGCTTGGGCGCGTCCGGAAAAAGCACCAAAATGGATTCCTCTTGGTCGACGCCGCTCAGCCACAAGATGTCGGTGGCCTGCTTAAACGGGAAGCTGCCGTCCGCCGATGTGGGGTAAATGTCGCTGGAGTTAAAAAAAGCGACGGAATTGGGCTTGAGCGTAGCCGTGAACGCGGCCCGATGGCGGGCGTAAAGGTCGGATTTGAGGGGTTCGTAGCGCATGCGAACGAAGGTACGGCCTGCGCTGTTATGGATTGGTACGAGGCCGTTTGGCCCCTACCTTTGAGCAACCAAAGTCACTTTGAATATGGCATCGCAACGCGGATTGTTTGGGACCTCGCTGGCCCGCAAGTACTGGATGGCCCTCACGGGCCTCTTTTTGATTACGTTCCTCGTAGTCCACTTACTCGGAAACCTCGCCATCGTCTTCGGAACCGGCGAAGACTTCAACGCCTACGCGGCGTTCATGACGAGCTTCCCGCCGATTAAAATCGTGAGCTACCTGCTTTATGCGTCGATCGTGCTCCACGCGGCCGACGGCATCGCACTGGCCCGCCAGAACAAAGCTGCTCGCCCCGTCGCCTACGGCACCTACAACGGTGCGGCCAACGCCGGCTGGGCTTCGCGCAACATGGCCCTGCTCGGCATCTTCACGCTGCTGTTCATCTTGGTGCACATGAAGAGTTTTTGGTTTGAGATGCACTTCGGAACCGTCGGCCTCGACGCCAACGGCAACAAAGACCTCTTTACGATTACCACCGCCGCCTTTGAGCAGGTTTGGTACACCGCATTCTACGTAATCGCCATGGTGGCCCTCGGGTTTCACCTGTGGCACGGATTCCAGTCGGCCTTTCAGACGATGGGCTGGACCCACCCCACCTACACTCCCATCGTGCAGTTTGTGGGCCGCGCCTTTGCCGTGGTCGTGTGCGGAGCCTTCGCGCTGATCCCCCTGTACGTCCTGATTTCGCCCAACGTTTAAGCTTGTAGTAGCATGTCTAGCAAATTGAATTCCCGCATTCCCGAGGGGCCCATTTCTGAAAAGTGGACCAAGCACAAGGGCACGATTCCGCTCGTGAGCCCCGCGAACAAGCGCCGCATTGACGTGATTGTGGTCGGAACCGGCCTCGCCGGATCGTCCGCCGCCGCCTCGCTGGCCGAGTTGGGCTACAACGTCAAGGCGTTTTGCTTCCAGGATTCGCCGCGCCGCGCGCACTCCATCGCCGCACAGGGCGGAATCAACGCCGCCAAAAACTACCAAAACGACGGCGACTCGGTGTTCCGCCTGTTTTACGACACGGTGAAGGGCGGCGACTACCGCAGCCGCGAAGCCAACGTGCACCGCCTCGCGGAGGTTTCGGCCAGCATCATCGACCAGTGCGTCGCTCAGGGTGTTCCCTTTGCCCGCGACTACGGCGGCCTGCTCGACAACCGCTCGTTCGGTGGGGTTCAGGTGAGCCGCACCTTCTACGCCAAGGGCCAGACGGGCCAGCAGCTGCTGCTCGGAGCCTACTCCGCCCTCGAGCGCCAGGTCGCCAAGGGCCGCGTGAAAATGTACGCCCGCCACGAAATGGTCGACCTCGTCGTGGTCGACGGCAAGGCGCGCGGAATCATCGCCCGCAACCTGGTCACCGGTGAACTGGAGCGCCACAGCGCCCACGCCGTGATTTTGGCCTCGGGCGGCTACGGAAACGTATTCTATTTGAGCACCAACGCCATGGGCTCGAACGTAACCGCTGCCTGGAAGGCCCACAAAAAGGGCGCCTTCTTTGCCAACCCCTGCTTTACGCAGATTCACCCGACCTGCATTCCCGTCAGCGGCGAATCGCAGTCCAAGCTGACGCTCATGTCGGAATCGCTCCGCAACGACGGACGCATTTGGGTTCCGGCCAACCTCGAGGACGCCAAGGCGATCCGCGAAGGCCGCTTGAAGCCGACCGACCTGCCCGAAGAAAAGCGCGACTACTACCTCGAGCGCCGCTACCCGGCCTTTGGTAACCTGGTTCCGCGCGACGTGGCATCGCGCGCCGCCAAGGAGCGCTGCGACGCCGGCTACGGCGTAAACAAAACGGGTGAGGCCGTGTACCTCGACTTCTCGGCGGCCATCATGCGCTACGGTAAGGAGCAGGCCAACCTCAAAGGCATGCACAACGC
>JBEAQA010000071.1:0-3767 GCA_041164105.1 Bacteroidota bacterium
TCTGTGGTGCCCTGCTCGTGCCCAAGTTTTGGACAGAGCTGCTGATGGGCAAGCCGGCGGAGCACCTCGCGGACTACGGCCGCCTCTTTACGGCCGCGGACGCGCCGCCCGATTTGCCGCAACTGCGCGGAATCTGGCCCGACCACGCCAACGTGGGATTGCGCCTGCGCTGGGAAGTCGCCCTAGACGAAATGGAGGCCTACTTGGGGATTCCGCAAGAAGAGACCGACGCCCTGATTCGCCGGTGGAGCCGCGTGGTAATCGGCCGCTTGGCGCTGAGCGACCGCTTTGGCATGATGCCCGACATGGAACTGACCAACGACAGCATCATTTCGTTCACGGTTTCGGCCGGCGGGCACGAGCTCGACTACGACGAGCTCAAGCAGCTGTTTGACGCGCTGGTGCTGCGCGAGCACCCCAGCCTCAACGGGTTCAAGCGCATCTTTTTGGGCCAGCCCGTGCGCTACGGCAAGCGGTCCTTCATTCGCCTGGCCCTGGGGTCGTACTCGATCCGCAAGCTCATGGAACCCAACGGCTTTGACCCCTACAACGACCTGCACGTCGTCGACCTGATCGAGCGCACCGCCATCGAACTCTTTGAATCCTAAATGATGCACCCGCTGCGCGACGAGGCCCTTTGGGCGGCGGGCCAACTGCCGCCGACGCCAGAGGATTCCGCGCGGCTCTTCGTCTCGTGGAACGCCCTGGACGCCCAGCTCGACGCGCTGGCGGCCGCCTGGAACCACCCGAACTGCGTCCACGCCGTCGCCATCAAGTCCCAGCCGCACGTGGGGGTGCTTCGCCGCATCGTCGCCCGCGGCTTTGGCCTTGAGGCCGCCACCTGGGAAGAGGTTCGCCTCGCCCGAGCCGCCGGATGCCCGCCGGAACGCGTCGTGTTTGATTCCCCCGTCAAGCGCCCCCACGAAATCGCGGACTGCGCCGCCCACAGCCCGGGCATGCTCGTCAACGCCAACAGCCTCGAAGAGCTGGACCGATTGGCGCCCTACGCCGACCGGCTGGTGCTGGGCCTTCGCATCAATCCTATGGTCGAAACCGACGCCCCCAGCGTCTACCAGGTCAGCGGCGACGAATCGAAGTTTGGTGAGCCCATCGCGCACCGCGAAGCCATTCTGCGGGCGGTGCTCGACTACCCCCTTACCGCGCTCCACGTGCATTCCGGGTCGTCGATGCGGAATTTTGACGGCGCCGTGCGCGCCCTGACCCGGCTGCGCGACCTGGCCGCCGAATGCAACGCAGCCCTGCAAGCCAGCGGCTCGGACCGGCGCATCGGCCGGCTCGACGTCGGCGGCGGCCTGCTGCCGGAGCACCTCGTTGGGGGTTCCGCCCCGCAAATGACGGCGTACACGCAAAAGCTGCGCGCCGAGGTGCCCGAGCTTTGGACCGACTACGACCTAGTGACTGAATTTGGCCAGTGGACCCATTTTCACACCGGCTATGCCCTGAGCGACGTGGAATGGGTGCTGCGCCGCGGTGCGCGCCAGGTAGCCTACCTGCACTTGGGGGCGGATTTTATGCTGCGCGATGCCTACGTCAAGCCCCGCGGGGTGGCGTGGTTGCCCGTGCGCGGCGGGGACGAACTGCGCGGAACCCCAGAGCCCACCGATTTGGCGGGCCCGCTGTGCTTTGCCGGGGATTACCTCGAAAAGGGCATTGACCTTCCGGCCTTGGTCGCGGGCGATCAGATGCTCTACCTGGGCACGGGATCCAATGCCTACGCACTTTGGTCGCGGCACACGTCGCGCACGGTACCGGCCGTTTACGGGGTCGACTACGCGCAACGGCGCCTGGAGGAGCTCAGCCCCCGCGTCAATCCGTTTATTCCCGAAGGGTTTTAAGCTCGGCGAAAGGCCAGCTGCACGTCCTGATCGATGTCGGGGTGCAGGCTGCGCGACACCGGACAGGTCTTGGCGATGCGCCGCAGGCCCTCTTCGTTGCGCTCGGTGGCGTCGGCGGCCAACGTGATTTCGAGGTGCACCTCAATGCGCGCAATGCGGCGCGGATCGTTGGCCATGTGCTTGTGGGTCGTGGCCTCGGCCGCCCGAATCGGAAATCCTTTGGCGTTGGCGTAAATCCCCATGGTCGTAATGATGCACGTCGTCAGGCTCAGGGCGCACAGGTCGGTCGGCGAAAAGGCGGAACCTTGCCCTTGGTTGTCGGTCGGCGCGTCCGTGAGGATCTGGGTTCCGCTCTGCTCGTGCAGGTTTTCGCAGCGCAGGCTGCCGAGGTAGGTGGTGTGAAAAGCTCCCATTACACTAAAGTTAATCGAGGTTGGTCCGCTCGTTCGGGAAGCATCCGACCAACTGGAGTGCAGGGTAATCCCGCATTGGTCAGTAGGCGCTCAATCTGTGGTGCAGCATCCGCCGACGCAAAAACGAGCAGCCCCCCGCTGGTTTGGGGGTCGCACAACGTGGCCATCGTGTAGCCGTCCATGGGGCTCGAGTCGGCCTGGATTGCTCGGTAGTTGGTGGTCGTTAGGTTGGGCAGGCAAAACTGCTGGTACAGTGCCCGCAGCCGCTCGGGGTCGTAGGTCGGAACCTTGGCTACCTCGAGTTCCGCCGCCAGGCCGCTGGCCCGGGCGACCTCGAGCAGGTGGCCCGCCAGGCCAAATCCCGTCACGTCGGTCATGCTGTGTACCCCGTCCACTTCGGCGAGTTCCGCGCCAACGTCGTTGCGCTGCAGCATGGTGGCCATGGCCCACTCGCGGTCGGCCTCGGTGGCGGTGCCGCGCTTGGTGGCCGTGGCCAAAATTCCCAATCCCAGGGGTTTGGTGAGAAAGAGCACGTCGCCCGGTTGGGCTTGGTTGTTCGTTTTCAAGTCTGGCTTGCGAACCAGGCCGCTGACACTCAAACCAAACAGCGGTTCCGGGATGTCAATGCTGTGGCCGCCCGCCAGCGGAATTCCAGCTTCGCGGCAAACGTCGCGGGCACCGGCGATGACTCGGCCGGCTTGGTCCGCCGGCAGCCGCTCTATGGGCCATGCGAGCAGTGCAAGTGCCGAAATGGGCCGTCCGCCCATGGCGTACACGTCGCTCAGGGCGTTCGTGGCCGCAATCCGTCCAAAATCGTAGGGGTCGTCGACGATCGGCGTAAAAAAGTCCACGGTCTGCACCAGACCGCGGCCGTCGCCGAGGTCCACGACCGCCGCGTCGTCGGCGTGCTCGTGGCCCACCCAAAGCTGGGGCCATTGGTCTTCGGGGCGGACGCCGCTGGATTCGAGGATGCACTGCAGGGCCTCGGGGCCCAGCTTGCAGCCGCACCCGGATCCGGGATTGAATTCGGTGAGTTTCATGCCAAGGATAAAAGTTCGCGGGCTACCTCCGCGTCGGTTTTTCCGGTTCCGTCCACCCGGTCGGTCACGGTTTCGTGGCGCGCGGCCACGCTTTCGGAGTACGTGCGGTCGTAGTAGTGCAGCGCGATCCGGGCGGCGTCGGCCAGGTTGCCAGCGTGCACGTGCTCCACGGCCTGTCGGGCGTTTTGGTCGCCCAGCCGCTTGGCGATGCGCCCAAAGGTTTCGGCCAGTTCGTTGCGCGAAGCCAGTCCGTAGGCCTCGACCAGGCGGGCAATCCGCTCGTCCAAGCTGCGCTCCAAAAGGACCACGCGGGCCTGCTTTTTGCGGTCAAAAAAGGACTGCTGCAGCCAAATCCGCCCAATGGATCGGGACTCATCCTCAATCCAAATGCGGGGCTGGCCGTCGAGTTCCGCAAGCCGCAGCGCGCCGTCGTTCTCGAACTGTTCGTTGGTGGGTTG
>JBEAQA010000072.1:0-4208 GCA_041164105.1 Bacteroidota bacterium
CGTCCTCGCGGGTCGCGTTGTCCATCGGGTGTTCCGCCATCGGAATCGCCGTGCCCAGCTTAATCGGTTCCGGAAGCTTCTGAGCCCCAGCCATTCCGGCTGCGAGCCCCAATAAAAGGGTAAATAGTTGTCGCATACTGCAAGGTATAACGCAAATTTGCGCGATGGTTCGCAGGTAGTTGGTTGGCTTGTTGGCTCATTAGCTAGTTAGCTAGGTGGCTGGTTAGTCTTGAACCGAACAGCTGGTTAGCTGGTTGGTTAGTTAGCTGGGTGGCTGGTTCGTCTTGAACCCAAAAGCGAACGGGCCAACCAACGAGCCAACAAGCCAAACAACCACCTAGCCAACCAGCAAACCAGCCAATTCGTGCGCATCCTCCTCTCCCCCTCCAAAACGATGAACGCTGCGTCCGCTCCGGCGGCGGAATCGCGCGCTCCCCTGCGGCACCAGGCGGCGGAGCTCGCTGACCGAGTGCGGAATTCCGGCCTGAATTGGGCCGAGTGGTACGCGTGCAGCGACAAAGTTGCGGACCAAGCTGCGAATCAGTGGGCGGAATGGACGCCCGACGCGCCCGGTACCAAAGCCGCATGGACCTTCACGGGTGAAGCCTTCGGCCGACTACTCCCTAGTACCTGGAGCCACCCCGACCGTGCCGACCAGCGCCTGCGCATCCTTTCGGGGCTGTACGGAATCCTTCGGCCCAGCGACGGAGTGATGCCCTACCGCCTCGACGTGGGCCAAAGCCTGGACGGCCAGCGCCTGCTTCATTTCTGGAAGGATTCCGTCACCGATTGGCTGGTTGCCGACGCGGCGGGCGCCCCCGTGGTCAACTGCGCCAGCGACGAATACGCCGAGGTGCTCGATCGCACCCGATTCACCTGGATTGACTGCGTTTTTCTGCAAACCGTGAACGGAAAAACCCGTTCGGTTTCAGCCCTGAGCAAGCAGGCCCGCGGCGCCATGGCCCGTTTTCTGGCCAACCATGCGAGCGACGACCCCGAGGTCGCCAAAAAATTTAAGGGCGAAGGCTACACATTTCGGCGCGCCGCTTCGAACGAAACCCGCTGGGTTTTTGTTCGGTCCTAAGTGAAGCTTCAAATCGTTTGGTTCAAGCGCGACCTCCGCTGGGAGGACCACGCTCCCCTCGCGCAGGCCGTGGCGACCGGCCAGCCCGTGGTGGGTTTGGTGCTGTACGAGCCCTCGATCTGGGCGCAGCCGGTTTATTCGCTCCGCCACGAGGTCTTCGTGCACGAGTCGGTGGCGGATCTGAAGGCGTCCGCGCCCCGCTTGGGTTCGCAGGGCGAAATCCCCCTGTACTACGTGCGGGCCGAAGCCGACGAAGCGTTTGAAGCGCTTTCCCATTTGGCCGGGCTGCCCCTCGGAGCCGTGTTCAGCCACGAAGAAGTGGGCATCGAGGCCACCTTCGCCCGCGACCGGCGTATGAAGACGTGGTTTCACCAGCGCGGAATCCCCTGGATCGAGTCGCCCTACGGTTCGGTACGGCGGGGTCTCAAGCGCCGCAGCGACTGGAACGCCCACTGGAACGAGGTGATGTTCCGAGCGCCCCTCGCCCAACCCGACTGGCACCAAGGTCAAGCCTGGACCCCAAGCAAAGGCTGGCTGGAATGGACCCAGCAGCGCAAAGTGGAGCGCCCAGTCCGCGAAGCGGGCGTCGCCCAGCAGGGCGGCCCGGCCTGGGGCCAGCGGTACCTGTCGAGCTTTCTGGCGGGAGGCCGGGGGCGCGGCTACATGGCCCACATTTCAAAACCCGAGGGCGCGCGAACCCACTGCAGCCGCCTTTCGCCCTACCTCGCCTGGGGCAACCTCAGCCTCAAGCAGATAGTGCGTGCGCTGGCCGAAACCTGCCACGGCCAAATCCTTGGAACCCGCGATGCCCGCGCCTTCGCCAGCCGCCTTCGCTGGCGCGAGCACTTCATCCAAAAATTCGAGTCGGAATGCCGCATGGAGTTCGAGCACGTGAACCGGGGCTACGACCGACAGGAATTCAGTCAAAATTCCGCCCACCTCGAGGCCTGGAAGCGCGGCCAAACCGGCGTACCCATGGTCGACGCTTGCATGCGCAGCCTCAACGAGACCGGCTACCTCAACTTTCGGATGCGCGCCATGCTCGTCAGCTACGGCTGCCACGTCCTCAACCTGCACTGGAAGGACCTCAGCGCCCACCTCGCCCAGCAATTCCTGGATTTTGAGCCCGGAATCCACTACCCCCAGCTTCAAATGCAGGCCGCCGTCACCGGCGTCAACACCGTGCGCATCTACAACCCGGTCAAGCAGGCCGAAGAGCAGGATCCTCAGGGTCAGTTTATTGCGCACTGGATTCCCGAGCTGACCGTCCTGCCCATGCCCTTTCGCGCCGCCCCGTGGCTGCTCACCGAAATCGACTGTGCCGCCTTCGGTTTTTCGCGCGGAACCTCCTATCCCGAGCCCCTAGTCGACCTGAAATCCGCCCTCAGCGTCGCCCGAGTTCGCCTTTACGGAGCCAAAAAACGTCCCGAAGTCCGCGCCGAAAAAGCCCGCATCCTCGAAACCCACGTCGCCCCCGGACGCCGCTTCAACTAAATTTTTGGTTGCTGCTCTTAAAGCGGCCCTTCGCAAAATCGCGGAGCCTCAAGTGCTTCGTCGTGCGCCCCGTCACCCGTTCGCGCCACATCTTGAACGACGAAGCCTTCATGTGCCGGCGCATCAGTGCCCGAACGTCGTTCTCGCGCAGTCCAAACTGGGCATAGATCGCCTCAAAGGGCGTGCGATCCTCCCACGCCATAGCGATAACCCGATCAATTTGTTCGGCCGATAGCTCTACCCCCGTTCGTTTTAACTGCATAACTCCCGATGTAAACGTGTAAACCACCTGCAGGGTTCCATTCCGCCCAAAATGATCATATAAACTCTTGTATTTTAATTATTTAAAACACTTAATAATCATTTAAAATTCCGCAACGCAACCGGATTTGCTGGGTAAAGTGATTTTCGTCACATACCTACCTTGGCCCTACATTTAGTTTTGAATTAAACCATTATCACCACTTACCATGACCGAGTTAATTGCAGCTGGCGCCTTCTTAGTTGATGTACGCACCCCCGAAGAGTTCGAATCCGGCCACGTCCATGCCTCTGTCAACATTCCGTTGGACGAAGTCGCCGACCGCATCTCTGAATTTGAAGGAAAGAACCACGTCATCGTCTTTTGCCGCAGCGGCAACCGCAGCGGAATGGCCAAGGCCATCCTCGCCCAAGCCGGAATCACCAACGTCACCAACGGCGGAACCTGGCAGGACGTCAAGCAATTCATCGACTAAAACCCCGAAACCATGTGGGAATTCCTCGTTAACCCCTGGCCGTGGTGGTTCTCTGGCGCCGCCATTGCCACCACCATGTTCGCCCTCATCCTCTTCGGTCGGAGCTTCGGCTTCTCGAGCAACCTGCGCACCCTCTGCGCCATCGCCTCGCGCCGAAAAGTCAAATTCTTTGACTTCGACTGGAAAAAAGAAGCTTGGAACCTCATCTTCCTCGTCGGGGCCATCATCGGCGGCTACCTCGCGAACACCTACATGAACCACGGCGAAGCCGTTCAAATCTCGCAGGCCACCATCCAGGACCTCGCGGCCTTAGGATTTGGCGACCCGAGCACCTCAGCTTCGGGCGTGCAACCTGACGAACTCTTCGCCTGGGAAAACGTCCTGACCCTCAAAGGATTCCTGATCCTCGCAGTGGCCGGTCTCCTCGTGGGCTTCGGAACCCGCTACGCCGGCGGCTGCACCTCCGGCCACGCCATCAGCGGCCTGTCGGACCTTCAAATCCCGTCGTTGATCGCCGTAATCGGCTTCTTCACGGGCGGCTTGATCATGACCCACCTGCTCTACCCCCTTATTTTCTAAGACATGCGCTTTATCAAATACCTGCTCGTCGGAATCTTTTTCGGCATCCTGATGGCCAAAAGTGAGGCCTTCTCGTGGTACCGCATTCAGGAAATGTTCCGCTTCCAAGCCTTTCACATGTACGGAATCATCGGCACCGCCGTCGTCCTCGGCGCGGCCGGAGTCTGGATCATCAAAAAGCTCAAGCTTAGCGACATCCATGGCGAACGCATCAAATTCAACCCCAAAGAAATGGGCTTCTGGCGCTACTTCTTGGGCGGAACCATCTTTGGCCTCGGCTGGGCCCTCGGCGGCGCCTGCCCCGGCCCCATGGT
>JBEAQA010000073.1:0-3657 GCA_041164105.1 Bacteroidota bacterium
GTGGCCGGCCTTTCGGCGGTGGACTTGGCCGGCCAGGTGAGCCTCGATGCCGTCGTGGTGGGCCAACTTTCGGGTTGGGCCGTCTCGGGCGGAATCGAAACCCAAGGCCTTCGCATGAAGGGCCAGGACCTCGGAACCCTAAATCTCGACCTGGACTACGTACCCGACGCCCGCCGAAGTGAGGTCAATCTTCGCTGGAACCGCTTGGATACCGTGATTCTTGCGGTGACCGGGCACCTCGACGAATCGTCGTTTTCGGCCACGACCACTGAAATCAACCTTCCGGTGCGCTGGGCGCGCCCCTTTGCGGACGGGGCCGTTGACGACCTGAACGGCCGCATCAAAGGCCGGGTCAAACTGGCCGCCAACGCCGACTTTTCCGACCTCACTTGGTCCGGCAGCGGCTACTGGTCGAACGCCCACCTCAAGCTGCCGTCGGTGGGCTTGGGCTTAACGGGCTCTTCGCCCTGGGCATTATCGCAGCGCGACCTTCGCCTGGGGCCGGCGCGTTGGGCTGACCACCGCGGGGTGGGTTCCGCCGAAATTCAAGCCCAGATAAACCTTACCGGGTCAGAACTCGTGGACCTGCGCTTTAAAACCGAACGGATGGTCGTCATGGACCTGCCGCCCAACCCGGACTTTTACGGCTACGTCGTGGGTTCGGGCCAGGGCCGGCTTCGCGGAACCGCTCAGGCGCTTCGCCTCGACGTGGCGGCCCGTACGGCCGACAGCTCCGTATTTGTGCTTCCGCTCGACGCCCCGGTGTCCCTGGACGAGGTGGAGTTTCTGCACTTTCGAAGCCGCGAAACGGCCGAAGCCCCCCGCCGGCGCGTGCGTTCGTCCGACGCGTTCCGCTTTGACCTGCACCTCGACCTCGACGTCACCCCGGACGTGCTCGCCCGCTTGATTTTGGACGAAACCGTGGGCGACGTCATCGAGGCCCGCGGCGCCGGTCCCTTGCAGCTCGACGTGCCCTGGGTGGGCGACATGGCCCTGCGCGGCAACCTGGCCCTGCAGCGCGGTACCTACCTGTTTACGCTGCAAAACCTGATCAACAAGCCGTTTAGCCTGCTTCCGGGCGGAACCTTGAACTGGACCGGCGACCCCTACGGGGCCCAAATGGACTTAACGGCGGTCTACAAGACCCGTGCGGATCTTCGGGACTACCTATCCCTGCCCGAGGCCGGCCGCCAAAACGTGGACGTCACGCTGCACGCCACCGGACCCTTATTTCAACCCCAACTCGCCTTTGGAATCGCCCTGCCCAACGCCGGCGAGCTCGCGCAGGCCGCCCTATCGAGCCGCTTGGCCTATCCGGACGAGCGCACCACCCAGGTGCTCAGCTTGCTGACCATCAGTTCGTTCTGGGTGGGGTCGTCGCCCTTGGCCGCGCAGGGCATGCAGGCCGTAGAGAGCAACACGACCCAGGTGTTGGCCTCGCAGTTCACCAATTTTGTCACCCAGGGCCTGGGGTCGGATTGGGACGTGAACTTGGCGTATTCCGCCAATTCCGCCGCCGCGCAGCGCGAAATGGAAGCCAGCATCGGCCGAAGCTTTTTGGACGACCGCCTGAGCATTCAGACGGAGTGGGGAATTCCAATCGGCCAAAGCCAGCCGAGCATTGGCTTGGGCGACGTAGAAGTGCGCTACCAGCTGTCCGAAGACGGGCGGTGGTCCGCCAAGGCCTACCAGCGCCGCAACGACCAAAACACCCAATCGGGCGTGGTGGGTTCGCAGCGCCAAGGCGTGGGCCTGCGCTGGGAACAAAGCGGTATGTCCTGGAAGGACGTGCTGCGCCGAGGTTCGGCTCAGTAAAGCGATTCGTTGCGCACTATGTGCAGCCCGTAGCCCTCAATGCCCACGCGGCGCATGGGATTCTGGGTGAGCAGCGCAACCTGGCGAAGGCCAAGTCCGTGCAGGATTTGGGCACCGACGCCGTAATCCAGCGGGTCGTGGCCCATGCTGCGCGGAGCCGGGGGCGGCGATTGGGGATCCCATTCGGTCCAATCCGGCGCTTCGCCGCGCTGGTTTAAGCACACAATACATCCTTGGCCACGTTCCGCAATGCGCTTCATGGCCGCGGCAAAATGCTCGCGTTCGCCCGAAGGCGCGGAACCAAAGGCGGCCCAGGGAGTTCCGCCGAACGGACCGCTCTGCATGCGCACCAGCACCTCGTCGTCCTCGTGCCACGAGCCGAAGCTGAAGCTGGCGTGGCGCTGGTTCGACGTGGATTGGGCGTAGATTTTCACCTGCCAGGGGCCGTACGGGCTGTCGAGGCGGTAGGACTTCACCTCGTGCACCAAGCGGTCGCGCTCCATGCGGTAGCGGATGAGCTGCTCGATGCTGATGATTTTGAGGTCGTGCTTGGCGGCCATCACCGTGAGCTCGGGCAACCGCGCCATGCTGCCGTCCTCGTTCATGATTTCGACGATGACCCCCGCGGGGCGGCTTCCGGCCAATCGGGCCAAGTCGATGGCGGCTTCGGTGTGTCCGGCGCGGCGCAGTACGCCTCCGGGTCGGGCGCGCAGCGGAAAAATGTGCCCCGGACGGCGGAAGTCGCTGGCCTGGCTGCCCGGGCGGGCGAGGGCGTTGATGGTTTTGGCGCGGTCGTGGGCCGAAATTCCGGTCGTCACCCCGTCACCTTCGAGGTCCACACTGACCGTAAAGGCGGTTCCGTGCGGGTCGGTGTTGCGGTCGACCATGGCGTGCAGGTCGAGCTCGTCGCAGCGCTGGTCCACGAGCGGAACGCAAATTAGGCCGCGCGCGTGCGTCGCCATAAAGTTCACCGTCTCGGGGGTGATGCCCTCGGCGAGGGCCACCAAATCGCCTTCGTTCTCGCGGTCCTCGTCGTCGACGACAATGACCATTTTTCCGGCGCGCAGGTCGTCCAAGGCGGCGTCAATCGAAGAGAGCGAAAAGTTATCCATGGGTTCGGGGGGTGGGTTCCCACACGCCGGTGGTTCCGCCGCGAAGGTAGCGCAGGAACCCCAGGCCGAGGGCCAAATTCATCAGTAAAAGGTGGTGCAGCGTACGCAGTCCGGGCACGCGGTTCAACGGTGCCGCAAGCCCCGTCCGAAGCAGCAGCGTATAGGCCGAAAGTCCCGCAAAAAGCAGCCAAAGTCGCTGGCCAGCGTCCGACCACTCCGGGCCGGGGCCAAGCCCCAGAAGGATTCCGCCCAAAACCAGCAGGGGCGTGAGCCAGCGCAGCAGCTTGTGCCCGACAAAGGCCGCCAGGACCAAGGGCTGAAGTCGCCAAAACGAGCCCGCGAACCGGCCAATGTTCTGCCAGTTTCCGTGCGCAATGCGCACTTTTCGGCGAAACTCTTGCTCGCCGTCGTGGCTGACGTCCTCGCTGCCCCGCGCGGCTAGGGACCAAGCGACCTGCTCCCCGCGCAGCATGGCCGAAAAACTCAAAAAGAAATCTTCCATGAAGGTCCCGTAGGGAATCGGGCGGAAGGCGTCGCGGCGAATGGCGTACAGGCCCCCCTCGACGCCCATGGCGCATCCCGTGCGTTCGTACTCCACGCGCTTGGCGAAGTTTTCCCAGTTCATGTACCAGCGCTCCTCTTCGGCGATGCTGCTGCCGGCGGCGGAACCGCTACCGCCAAGTCCCCGGTAGTACAGCGATCCGCCCACCACGGTGGCCTTGGGGTTGGC
>JBEAQA010000074.1:0-4449 GCA_041164105.1 Bacteroidota bacterium
AGGGCTTCCAGCGAACCCAGCCCCACACTGAGATTCCGGCCATCACCGCGGAATACAGCGCGTAGACGTTCAACGATTGGTCGAGGTAGAGCCCCACGCCAATCAGGTTGAGTACCAGCCACAGGATCCAGTTGGCCCGGTCGCGTTCGGCTTGCCACCAGGTTCCGAGGATTCCGCCCGCAAAAAGGGCCGCGTCCGGGTACGGCCGGGGATTGTCAGTGAATTGCTGCATCAGCAAGCCCGTGATTACGCCCATAAGCACCGCACCAAGCACCGAGGCTCCGCGCGAACCGAGGCGCGACCGACGGGCGACACCCCACGAAAACCAGCCGTAGAGCGCCAGCAGGGCGTAGACGATGTTGAGCAGGGATTCCGCGTACAGTCGGGCGTCCAGCAGAACCGCCACGGAAAGGGCTGTGCCCAAAAAACCGAGGGGCCATGCCCAGCGCCTGCGATATGCAAGCCCCAAGGCATAGCCCCCGTTGAGTAGCGCCGAGGTGATTTCGAGCGCAAGCATCGTTGTTCGTTAGCCTACGTGCTGGGCAACCAAGTCGGCGGCCTCTTGAAGCATGATGGCCGAGTACACTTTCAAACCGCTCTCTTCGATGAGCGTTTTGGCCTCAGCGGCATTGGTGCCCTGCAGGCGTACAATAATGGGTACCGGAATTTCGCCGATCGAGCGGTAGGCATCGACGATTCCTTGCGCCACGCGGTCGCAGCGGACGATTCCGCCAAAAATGTTCACCAGGATCGCCTTGACGTTCGGGTCCTCAAGGATGATGCGGAAGGCGGTCTCGACGCGCTGGGCGTCGGCGGTTCCGCCCACGTCCAAGAAGTTCGCCGGGTTGCCGCCCGCCATTTTGATGATGTCCATGGTCGCCATGGCCAAACCGGCCCCGTTCACCATGCAGCCCACGTTGCCGTCCAGCTTCACAAAGTTCAAGCCCACTTCGCCGGCGCGCACTTCGGTCGGATCCTCTTCGCGGGTGTCGCGAAGGGCCGCCAAATCCGGGTGGCGGTAGAGCGCGTTGTCGTCCAAAACTACTTTGGCGTCGACGGCCATGATTTTGTCGTCGCTGGTCTTGAGCACCGGGTTGATTTCGAAAAGTGACGCGTCCGCACCTTGGTAGGCTTTAACCAAGTTCTTCACGAAGGCAATCATTTCTTTCATGGCGCCGCCACTGAGGCCCAGATTGAAGGCAATGCGGCGCGCTTGGAAGTCCTGCAGGCCCACCGCGGGATCAATGTGCTCGGTGAAGATGCGCTCGGGGTGGTTTTCGGCCACCTCTTCAATGTCCATGCCGCCGTCGGGGCTGTACATCACCATGGGGCATCCCGCTGCGCGGTCGAGCAGGACCGACATGTAGAATTCTGCGGTGGGCGTCTCGCCCGGGTAGTACACGTCTTCGGCAATCAGCACTTGGTGCACCTTTTTACCTTCGGCGGACGTCTGGGGGGTGACCAGCATCATGCCGATAATTTGTTCGGCGCGCTCGCGAACCTCGTCGAGGTTTTTGGCCAACTTCACACCGCCGCCCTTTCCGCGACCGCCCGCATGGACCTGAGCCTTAACTACATGCCAACCCGTTCCGGTTTGTTCAGTGAGTTTTTTAGCCGCTTCGACCGCTTCGTCGGGGGTCGTTGCGACCAATCCGCGCTGGACGCGCACGCCGTAGCCGGCCAAAATTTCTTTGCCTTGGAATTCGTGGAGGTTCATAGTCGTAAAAGGTTCTTAGGTTGCGACAGGTCGCGCAAAAGTACGGCTCACATGGCGGAATTCAGCCCTACTTTTGGGGAATGCCGCGCTTAATTCACGCAGAAAAACTGGCCAAAAGCTACGGGGACGTTCAGGTACTCCAAAATCTGGATTTCGCTTTGGAATCGGGAGAGTTCGTCGCCGTGACCGGACCCAGCGGCTCGGGCAAGTCTACCCTGCTGCACCTGCTGGCCGGGCTGGAGCAGCCGGACTCGGGGATTTTGACGTTTGACGGCCGCCCCTACCCCCGCTCCGGGTCGGCCCTCAACCGCTTTCGGAATGAGCAGCTGGGGTTGGTGTTTCAATTTCACCACTTGATGCCTGAACTGACGGCGTTAGAGAACATTTTATTGCCCGCCGCCATCGCCGGCCCCGTAACGGCCGAGGTTCAGAGCCGGGCCGCGGAACTTCTGAAGCAGCTGGACGTCGCGCACCGAAGCACCCACCGTCCCGACGCGCTCTCGGGCGGGGAACAGCAGCGCGTGGCCATTGCGCGGGCGCTGATCAACCAGCCGCAGGTGCTGCTTGCGGACGAACCTTCCGGAAACCTTGACGGCGCGCGGGCCGAGGAACTGTACCGACTGCTGGACGATGCCCGGAGCGCGTACGGCGTAGCGGTCGTCGTAGTGACGCACTCGGAGGGCCTGGCCGCTCGCGCGGACCGGCGCCTTACGCTTCGCAACGGACAATGGACGTAGCGGAACTGCTGCTCGAGTGGGCCGACCGCGTGGAACGCCCTGAATTCGTGCCGCTTGACCCCTTAGCACTGCCCCGCCGGTTCATCGACGACCGACCCAGTGCGGAACTTGTAGGATTTATGGCCGCTACGGTTGCCTGGGGTGGCCGCGCCCAAATTCTAAAGTCCATGGAACGCGCCTTAGCCGAAATGACGGACCGACCGGCGGAATGGCTGCTCGAAGCGGACCCTGAAGATCTAAAAGCGCTGCCCTGGCGGCACCGGACCTTGCTGGCTCCCGACGCCGAGGTACTGCTCCGCGGACTGCAGCGGGTGCTTCGGGAGCACGGGTCGCTCGCCCCACTTTTTGCCCTAAAGCCGGGCGAAACGGACTTTTTTGCCGCCATTGACCGGGCCCGAAGTCAAATCCTTGGTGAATTCGCCACCCACCGAAGCGCCAAGCACATCGCCAGCCCATCGGCCGGTTCGGCGGCGAAGCGGGTGCACCTCTTTTTGCGCTGGATGGTTCGGCCGGCCCACCGCGGGGTGGACTTGGGACTTTGGGGCCACTTGCCCACGTCCGCATTGAGTTGTCCGCTGGACGTGCACACCGGGCGCGTGGCAAGGGCCCTGGGCCTGCTCCAGCGCCGAACCGACGACGCTCGGGCTGTTCGCGAACTGGATGCCGCCCTGCGAACCATCGACCCCGAGGATCCCGCCCGGCTGGATTTTGCGCTATTTGGATTGGGCTTGGAAGCCCCCGAACTTTGGCAGCATGGCTAGCCTCGCCGAACGCATGCGCCCCAAGTCGCTGACGGACTACGTCGGCCAAGACCACATTGTGGGCCCTAAGGGCGCGCTGCGTCCTGCGTTGGAGGCTCGGCGGCTGCCGTCCCTGCTGTTCTGGGGGCCTCCTGGGGTTGGAAAGACGAGCCTTGCCCAGCTTTTGGCGCAGCATGTGGACCTTCCTTTTTCGGTGCTCAGCGCGGTTTCGGCGGGCGTTAAAGAAGTGCGCGACGAAATTGCACGAGCCGAAAACGACCGGATGTTCTCGCCCAACGGCCGCATGCTGTTCATCGACGAAATCCACCGCTTTAACAAGACCCAGCAGGATGCCCTTTTGGGGGCGGTCGAACGCGGATCCCTAACCCTGGTCGGCGCCACGACCGAGAATCCGAGCTTTGAGGTGAATTCCGCGCTGCGTTCGAGGTGCCAACTCTTTGTACTTCAACCGCTAACCCAGGATAACCTGCGCCAATTGGGCGAACGAGCCCTAGCCACGGACCCCAGCCTCAAGGCCCTGAACATCGCGTCCGTGGACTGGGATGCCCTCACCCCCATGAGCGCGGGCGACGCGCGGCGGTTTCTGAACCTGTTGGAATCGCTGGCCTTAGCGGCCCAGCACGAAGGACGTACGGAATTGTCCGCCGAATGGATCGCAGAAATGGCGCCACGCACCGCGGTGAACTACGACCGGGCGGGCGACATGCACTACGACATGGCCAGCGCCCTGATCAAATCCATTCGCGGCAGCGACCCGCAAGGCGCGGTGTACTGGCTGGCGCGCATGATTGCCGGGGGCGAGAAGCCGGAGTTTATTGCGCGAAGGCTGCTGATTTCGGCCGCAGAAGACATTGGCCTCGCCCACCCCAACGCGTTGAGCTTGGCCAACGCCTGCGCCCAGGCCGTCGAGCGGTTGGGGTTTCCGGAAGCCCGGATTCCGCTGTCGGAATGCGCGATTTACCTGGCCTGCTGCCCCAAGAGCAATTCGGCCTACCTGGCTATTGACGCTGCGCTCGCAGACGTACAGCGGACGGGGGACCTGCCGGTTCCGTTCCACCTGCGAAATGCCCCGACGGCCGACCTCAAAAAACTTGGTTTTGGCGTTGAATACCAGTACCCGCACGACCACCCGGGCAATTTTGTAGCTCAAGACTACCTGCCCGAAGCCTTGAGCGGCCTGAAGTGGTACCGTCCGGGAAGCAACGCTTCAGAGGCCAAAATTCTCCACTTCTTA
>JBEAQA010000075.1:0-5879 GCA_041164105.1 Bacteroidota bacterium
TCCGGAAGCCACAGTACGACCACTTTGTAGCCCCCGCTGTGGGATTTAAGGCTCAGCAACCGCTGAATCCGCGCGGATTCTTTGACGGAAATCTGCACCACCTTTTGCTTGCCGCCCAAGATGTCAATCCAATCGGAGGCCATGGGGCAGGGGTGCTGCTCGATGAATTTGCGGAACTCCCCGAGGAACGGTGCGCAGGTGTCTTCGTCGTCGCCTCGGCCCTCGCCCCCAATCACCGGGACGATCCAATGGACGTCGGGGTGGGCAAAGTGGGCTAGTTGCGTGCACGAAGGGCAGCTGCCGCAGGCTCCGCCTGGAGTAGGTGCCGCGCAGAGCAAACGACCCACGTAGTCCAGCGCCAACGGCCACGCCATGCCGCCGTCTTCGCAGACGAGCATTTGGGCGTGCGCCACCCGCTCGCGGTGGGAAGCGCGGTCCAGCCAAAGGCCCCATTCGGGCAGCTTCGAAACGGGAAGTTTAAGGCGTGAATTCAAAGTGAAGCGAAGGTAGCGCCCTACCTTTGTACCCCGAACAAAAGGACGCTCCAAAAGATGAAAACCATAGACCAACTTCCCGTACACGGCCAGCGCATTTTGGTGCGCGTTGACTACAATGTTCCCCTTCGCGAAGACGGAAGCGTAGCGAACAACCAGCGCATTATGGCGACGCTTCCGACGCTGAAGTCGATCGTGGACCGTGGAGGTCGGGCCGTCCTCGTATCGCACTTGGGACGCCCCAAGTCGGCGGCGGACGTGAAGTACTCGCTGCGCCCCGTGGCGCAAGAGCTCGCTCGAGTGCTGGGGCGCGAAGTCCAGTTTTCGGAGCAAACCGTGGGACCCGAAGCCGTAGCGGCCACCAAGGCCTTGGGCGACGGCGAAATCCTGCTCTTGGAGAATGTCCGTTTTTTTGCGGGCGAAGAGGCGGGCGACGCTGATTTTGCGGCCCAACTGGCGGAGCTTGGCGACGCCTACGTCAACGACGCCTTTGGCACCGCCCACCGCGCCCACGCGTCCACCGCAGTGGTCGCCCAGCATTTTGCGGGCCGCAGCGCCTTTGGTCACGTCATGGCCAACGAGATCAAGAACGTAGACCGCGTTTTGGCCTCGCAAGAGAAGCCTTCGGTAGCTGTGGTAGGTGGTTCTAAGGTTTCGAGCAAGATCGTCATTCTGGAGCGCTTGCTCGACCGCGTCGACGCCCTTTTGATCGGCGGCGGAATGGCCTTCACCTTTTTGAAAGCTCAGGGTGCAGAAATCGGCAGCAGCTTGGTCGAAGACGAGCACCTCGCCACCGCGCGCCAAATCATGGACGCCGCGAAGGCCAAAGGTGTTCACATTCACCTGCCGTCGGACGTGGTGGCTGCGGATCGCTTTGCCGCCGATGCCGCTACCCAAGTGGTGCCGAGCATGCAGATTCCCAGCGGATGGATGGGCCTCGACGTGGGTCCAGCGACCGTTGAAGCCTACGAAAAGGTGGTTCGCGAGGCCAAAACCTTGCTGTGGAACGGGCCGTTGGGCGTCTTTGAACTGGAGGCCTTTGCCGCAGGGACGCGTCAATTGGGCGAAGCCATTGCGCAGGCGACGGAATCCGGAAGCCTCTTCTCGCTCGTGGGCGGCGGCGACAGCGTCGCGGCGGTCGAACAGTTTGGCTTGGCCGAGCGCGTCAGCTACGTGAGCACCGGCGGCGGCGCTATGCTCGAGTACTTAGAAGGCCGCGTCCTCCCCGGAATTCAGGCCGTCTACGACGCGGAATAAATTGGGGGTCAACCACTCGCCAAAGGCCAACGCCCGCTGGTAGTAGGGCGAGGTGGCTCGGAATTCCGCCCCGGGACCAATACTTGGAAATTCGTCGCCCACCCAGCGAAGGGGAAGGGCCACGAGCGCCGCGACGAGCGCCCCTTTAGCGATGCCCGTGAGGCCGCCCAGCAGGCGGTTGAGCCAACCCAGCAGAATGAGCTTGGACAGGCGCGTGGCAATTTTGCCCAAAAACACGACAGCCAAATAAATGGCAAACAGGCTCAGGTAGTGCGAAATTCCGTGCAGCAGGGCGGAATCTTCGATGAAGGCGCCGAGAAACGGTTCAAGGTAGGCTGAGAGGCTTCCCGCAAAGAGGTAGCCAAGGACCAAGCCGAGCAACCCGGCCAAATCGTTGATGAATCCGCGCCAAATGCCGCGGCCCGTAAAAAAAAGTAAAATCCCGAGGACGAGGGCGTCGAGGGCCGTCATGGTTTAGCAGCCGCTGACTCCTTCGACGTAGGGCTGAACCACGATTTCGACCGTTGCCGTGCTGTCCGCCACCAACTTGAGGTAGCTGCAGCCGAATACGACCGGCGGATTTCCGCCTTTTTGGGCCGTGATTTGAAGCACCGCCGGCAGCCCGTACTGAAAGAGGTCGTTGCCGTTGGCGTCGCGCACAATGCCGTCCGTGCCCGACTGACCTTCAAAATCCGGAATGGCGTTGACCACCGGAGCGGTAGCGCGGACCTGGGCGTTTTGAAGCGGAATCACAAGGCCGTCTTCGTTGATGGCCACCACTTTGATTTTAAAGCGGTACACCGGGGCTTCTTTGGGCCCGCAGGCGGTGAGGCCAGCTACCGCCAAGGCGGCGAGGGCAAAAAGGCGAAACGTGTTCACAAGCAACCGGAATTAGGGTCTCCGTAGGGACGAAGGATGACGTAGGCTACCGCGGTATCGCCAGGAACCACGTGCACGAACGAGCAGCCGCGGTAGGCGCCTTTGGTGGATTCAATGTCGAGGTAGGCTTCGCGCTCGTACTTCCACGGAATGTCGGTCCATCCGCTGACGTCCGACTTTTTGTAGTAGTAGCCCGAAGTATTGGGGTTGTCAAAGAGGGTTCCCGAACCGGGAACCGACAAGTGGATCCACGCATTTTGGATGGCCACCGTGTCTTCGTTGACCACGCGGACCGCAATATAGCCAGGGCCCGTGCGCGGTTTTTCGCACGACGCCACGCCAGCGGCCAGCGCGAGAAGCAGCGCCGCGGCAGAAAGGATCCGGTAGTTCAATTGCTTTAGCATAGTTTTGCGGGCGAAAAGCAAGCAAATATAGCAGATTCCCCGACGATGCAGGCGAAAATTCAGGAATACCTCCACGAGGTCGCGTCAGCGGCCCTTTCTACCGCTCAAGAGGCTGAGGCCCTGCGCTTGCGTTTTTTGGGCCGCAAAGGCCTGATGAACGACCTTTTTGCGGACTTTAAGTCGGTTGAACCGGCGTCGCGCAAAGAGGTTGGGCAGCTGCTCAACCAACTGAAAACCGCCGTAGAGGCCAAGGTTGCCGCGTTTGCGGAGACTAAGCCCAAGGTAACCATTTCGGCGGAGGACGTGACCCGTCCGGGTTGGGGCGTGCTTCCGGGCAGCCACCATCCGGTCAGCCAGGTGCGCAACGAGCTGGTCGACATTTTTCGCCGAATGGGCTTTGCGGTGGCCGAGGGCCCCGAGATGGAAGATGATTGGCACAACTTCACGGCGCTGAATTTTCCGCCCGAACACCCGGCCCGCGACATGCAGGACACGTTCTTTTTGGCGCGCAATCCCGACTGGGCCCTTCGGACCCACACGTCGAACGTCCAAGTGCGGACCATGGAAACGCGCAAGCCGCCCATTCGCATCATTGCGCCGGGCCGCGTTTTTCGCAACGAAGCCATCTCGTCGCGGAGCCACTGCATGTTCCACCAGGTCGAAGGCCTGTACATCGACCGCAACGTTTCGTTTGCGGACATGAAGCAAACCTTGCTGGAGTTTGCCCAGGCGTTTTTTGGCGAAAAAACCGCCATTCGCTTGCGCCCGAGCTACTTTCCGTTCACGGAGCCCAGCGCGGAAATGGACATTTGGTGGGGCCTCGAAACCGAGACGGATTACCGCATGACCAAGGGCACCGGCTGGCTTGAAATTTTGGGTTGCGGCATGGTGGATCCGGCCGTACTCGAATCTTGCGGCATCGATCCGACCGAATTCAGCGGATTTGCCTTTGGCTTGGGCGTAGAACGCATCGCCATGCAGCGCTTCGCCATTCCGGACATCCGCGCGCTGTTCGAAAACGACCTGCGCTTGCTCCGCGCCCTCTAAGCTGCGACGAGCGCTTACTGAACGTCTTTAATGCGGAGCGTGTTGGTCGTTCCCTTGGCCTCAATGGGCATGGACGCCAGCTGCACAATGCGGTCCCCCGCTTGGACAAGGCCTTCGGCCTTGAGGTGCTTGGTGATGTCGACAAACGTGGCATCGGTAGATTCCATGTTGTCGTAGTAGAATCCGCGCACGCCCCAGTGAAGCGATAACTTGTTCAAAATCTTGTAGTTGGCGGTAAACGCGTACACGTGGCTCTGCGGGCGGAAGCTGGAAATCAGCTGCGCCGAGTGCCCCGAGAAGGTCAGGGTGCAAATCGCGCTGGCCTCTACCGTGTTGGCCATTTTAGCGGCGTAGTAGCACACGGTGTCCGAAATAAAGCGCTCCGCCACGTTTTCGAGCGGCTTGTGCTCTTTGCCGCGGAAGTTGCAGCCGCGCTCGGCGGTTTCCGCAATGCGGGCCATCGTTTGTACCACCTGAACCGGGTACTGGCCCACAGAGGTCTCGCCACTCAGCATGACGGCGTCGGCGCCGTCCATCACCGCATTGGCTACGTCGTTCACCTCGGCGCGCGTCGGCGTGAGGCTGTCGATCATCGTTTCCATCATCTGCGTGGCTACAATTACCGGCTTGGCCAGCTCGATGCACTTGCGCACAATCATCTTTTGGATGAGCGGAACCGATTCCATCGGAACCTCAACCCCAAGGTCGCCACGGGCCACCATGGCGCCGTCGGTGGCTTCGAGAATGGCGTCAATGTCGGCCACGGCTTCGGGCTTTTCAATCTTAGCGATAATTCCGGCGTGGTGCCCGCGCTGGTCCAAAATGGCGCGAAGTTCACGGATGTCCTGCGCGTTGCGCACAAAGCTCAGCCCGATCCAGTCGACGTTTTCTTCCAGTGCTACGTCGAGGTCGGCAAGGTCTTTCTCGGTCAAGCAGGGCAGCGACACGCGGGTGTTCGGAAGGTTAACCCCTTTCTTTGACTTGAGGGGTCCGCCCTGAATGGTTTCGGCAACTACTTCGTCGACGCCGTTGGTCGAAAGCACTTTGAGTACCAGTTTTCCGTCGTCGAGCAGCACGTTTTCGCCCACCCGGACGTCGCGCGGAAACTGCTCGTAGGTCATGTACGCCCGCTCTTTGGTGCCCTCGCACTTTACCGTGGTGAAGGTCAGCTTGTCGCCGGGAGCTAGTACCGCACCCTCTTCAATCACGCCAACGCGCAGCTTGGGACCCTGAAGGTCAGCAAGAACCGCGGCATGGTGGCCGGTCTCTTTGAGGATGGCGCGAATGCGCCGAATCGTGGCGCGGTGGTCGTCGGCGGCACCGTGCGAAAAGTTGACGCGGAATACATTAACGCCGGCCTCGAGAAGCTGCTTAAGTACTTCTTCAGAGGAGGAGGCGGGACCTAGGGTCGCTACAATTTTTGTCCGTTTCACAGTTCGGATTCCTTTAGGGGGTCTAATACAAATATGCGGTGCTCAGACGGCGAGAGGCTTGTGCGGGGGTTGTGGCCAAGCAATCCAGGAACGCCGTGGAGTTTCTGCTGCAAACCTACGATTTCTTGACTACTTAACGGGGGGTCGAATGCTAAAAAGGCGTTAATTCCGCGGGGCTTGCTCAGCAGTAGGGCGGAACTCGGATCAGCATCCACCACGCCAAACAACCCGTCGTTGGCGGGCGCCGTCCATTCCGCGGCGTGGGGGGCGTTCCAAATCAAGCTGGTGCTGCGGTAGCCGTCTCCGCCCCGAAAAAGGGCGTGGTAAAACCGGCCGTCCGGCCGCGTCCGAGCGAGGTCGTCAAA
>JBEAQA010000076.1:0-2653 GCA_041164105.1 Bacteroidota bacterium
GGCATCTCGAAAGTGGGCGAAATCATTGACTTGGGTGTGGCCACCGAAGTGATTTCGAAGAGCGGTTCGTGGTTCAGCTACGGCGATACGCGCTTGGGCCAAGGCCGCGACGGCGTAAAAGGCATTTTGAAGGACAATCCTGAACTCTGCGACGAAATTGAAGCACAAATTGTTGCCAAACTTCCTAAAGTTTAGTGCGCTAGCGCTGGTTCTTGCCTCGTGCGGCAGTCCCTCGACTTCGGACGAGGCCGCGGCCGATGGCGAGGACCGAGTGCTGGATTCGCTGACGGCGGTACTCAAAGAAGACCCCGAGAACGTAGCGGCCCTTGTGGCTCGTGCGGACTACTACTTGGGCGTCAAAAACTTTCCGTACGCCAAGATGGACGCTCAGGTGGCCTTTACGGTCGACAGCAGCAACCACGACGCGCTGCGGGTGCTGGGCGATGCCCACTACGTCAGCAACGAAACGCGGATTTCGCGCGACGCATGGATGCGCTGCGCCGAACTTTTTCCCACGGAGGTGGAGTGCCGACTCAAGTTGGCCGAGCTCTACCAAGTGGTGATGGAGTACGGCAAGAGCACCCAACTCGTGGACGAAGTCCTGGCGTTGGACCCCCAGAATCCTACGGCCTACTACATCAAGGGCATCAACGTTCGCGACGAAAAGGGCGATACGTCGGTGGCCTTGGCCTACATCCAAAAGGCGATTGACCTAAATCCGAAGTACGAAGTGGCCCTCGACATGGCAGGTGTCCTCCACGCGGCCCAGGGCAACCCCTTGGCGCTGAGCTACTACGAGCGCTTGGCAGAGCTTCGTCCGAACGATTTTAACGTGTACTACAAGGTGGGCATGTTCCAGCTGGACCAGCGCAATTGGAATTCCGCAATTGAGGCCTTCACCCAGGCTACCCAACTCAATCCGAAGGATGCCGAGAGCTACTACAACCTGGGATACATCCACCTAGAATTGCAGCTCTACAGTGAGGCCAAGCAGTACTTCACGCAGAGCATTGAATCCCGTGCGGTGAACTACCGGGCCTACTACGCTCGAGCGTACGTTTTTGAGAAGGTGGGCGACTTGCTCAACGCGGAATCCGACTACCTCAAGGCCATCGAGTTCAACCCGTCGCACGCACCGTCGAAAGAGGGCTTGGGCCGGGTGCGCGCCGGACTGGCGAGCTTTAAAAAATAGATATGGATCAACCCAAGGCGGCCGTTCGGCCCCACCGCATGGAGCGGCACGGCGACGTGCGCACCGACGAGTACTACTGGCTCAACGACCGCGAGAATCCGGAGGTCATTGACTACCTGAACGCCGAGAACGCCTACCGCGAGGCCTGTACCGCGACCGATCAGCCTTTTGTCGAGGCGCTGTATGCCGAAATGACCGGACGCTTGGATCCGAACGAGTCCTCGCTGGCTGTCGAGATGGACGGATACTGGTACCAGTCGCGCTACCAGGAGGGCCGCGAATACCCGGTGCACGTGCGCTTTGTGGGGGCGGAGGATGGCCCCGAAGAGTTGGTCATGGACGTCAATGAGCTTGCCGAAGGCAAGGCCTACTGCCAAGTGGCCTCCATGGTCATGACGCGCGACCACCGGCGCATGGCCTACGCGGTCGACTTTGTCAGCCGCCGCCAGTACACGCTGCGGTTCCGCGAGCTTCCGTCCGGAACCGAGCACGCCATGGAAATCCCGGATACGTCCGGAGCCTTTGCCTGGGCGGACGACGGCGAGACCTTTTTTTACGCCACTAAAGATCCTGTGACGCTTCGCGTAGACAAGATTTGGCGCCAGCGCCTGGGCGTGGATACCCCGCCCGTGCTGGTGTTCCACGAAACCGACGAAACCTTTGGGTGCACCGTCTACCGCGGTAAATCCAAGAAGTACATCATGATTTCGACCTCAGCGACCAACGTCGACGAGGTTTGGTTTGTGCCGGCGGCCCAGCCCGAAGCGCCGATGACCTGCCTGCGCCCTCGGACCTACGGCGTGGAGTATTCCGCCAGCCACCACGCCGACCGCTGGTGGATCCGCAGCAACGTCGACGGCCGAACCAATTTTGCCCTGTTTTCGGCGCCGGAGTTCCGCCCCGAGGAATGGACCGAAGAGATTCCGCACCGGGCCGACGTACTCATTGAGGGAATTGACCTCTTCGATGATTTTATAGTGCGCGAAGAGCGCGAGTTGGGCCTGCTGCGCTTGGTGGTGCGCCCTTGGGATGCCGAACGCTACGGGCCCGAACACGTGATTTCGGTGCCCGAAGAGACGTACACCATGTACACGGCCTCGAACCCCAGCGCGGCCACGCAGGTTTTGCGCTACATCTACACCTCGCTGACGACGCCCGCCACGACGTACGACTACCACATGGTGACGCGCCAGCAGGTGGTTAAAAAAGTGCAGAACGTAGTGGGCGGCTACGACGTGAGCCGTTACACGACGCGCCGCCTTTGGGCGACGTCGCCGGACGGAACCCGAGTGCCGATGAGCTGGGTCGGCCCCGCCGACCGCCAGGGGCCTGTGCCGACACTGCTGTACGGCTACGGGTCGTACGGAATCACCGTCGATCCCGCGTTCAGCATCGCGCGGCTCAGCCTGCTTGAGCGCGGCATGGCCTTCGCGATTGCGCACGTTCGCGGCGGAGAATACC
>JBEAQA010000077.1:0-7534 GCA_041164105.1 Bacteroidota bacterium
GACATCTCAAAAAGGTTTTGGATTTCGCCGCTGACCGTGTAGGTCGCCAAAAACTGCAAACTGAGCGGAACAATGACGTAGTAGCCGAAGAGGGCTCCGCTGAAAAAGAGCAGCGAGGCCGAGCCCACAAACACGCCCGACATTTTGCGCTCGCGCTCGGTCAGCCCCGGCGCAATGAAGCGCCACAGTTCAAAGAGCACCAGCGGAAAGGCCAAAATCAAGCCCGCTACCAGCGAAAGCCACACGTGCAAACTGAATTGCCCCGCCATCTGGGTGTTGAGCAAGCTGAGTTCAAAGCCCCCGATGCACAGGTTGGGCAGGTCAAAATAGGTTCCGGCCCGGCAAAACAGCTCGTAGGTGATAAAATCCGCCTCTTTGGGCGCCAGCAGGACGGAATTAAAAATCCAATCCATGGCGACAAAGGCCAGAACGGCCCCGCCGAGGACGTAGGCCGAAGCCCGCACGAGGTGGGTGCGCAGCGCCGCGAGGTGCGCTAAAAATGGCATAGTCTGACCGTCGGACATTGCCGCAAAGGTAGGATTGGTCGTACCTTCAAGTTTTGGTGCATTTTTGCGCCGCTTTTTGGACCGCCTATGGCCACGTTTAATTCCGCGCAGAGCCGCGCCCTTTTGAAATCCTTCTTTGGGTTTGACGACTTTCGAGGTCGCCAAAGCGAGGTCGTGGCGTCGGTCATGAACGGCGAAGACACGTTTGTCATGATGCCCACCGGGGGCGGCAAATCCCTGTGCTACCAGCTTCCCGCCCTCGACATGGACGGCGTTGCGGTGGTGATTTCGCCCCTGATTGCGCTGATGAAAAACCAGGTCGACGCGCTGCGCAGTTTTGCGGAATCCGACGGCGTGGCCCACGTGTGGAATTCGTCGCTCACCAAGCGCGAAATGGTGGAGGTGCGCCACGACCTGATTGAAGGCCGGACCAAGCTGCTGTACATGGCGCCGGAATCCCTAAACAAGGTCGAAAACATCGAATTTTTGCGGGAACTGAACGTTTCGTTCTACGCCATCGATGAAGCGCACTGCATTTCGGAATGGGGCCACGACTTTCGGCCCGAGTACCGCCAGCTGCGCCAGGCCATGAACGCCATCGGGCGCCGGCCCATCTTGGCGCTGACGGCGACCGCCACGCCCAAGGTGATGTCCGACATCTTGAAAACGCTCGAGATTCCGAACGCCAAGACCATCACGACCAGCTTCAACCGGCCCAATTTGGCCTACGAGGTCGAAGCCAAGACCGCCAACGTCGAGCGCGACATCGTCAAGCTGCTGCGCGACTACGCCGGCCGCTCCGCCATCGTGTACTGCCTCAGCCGCCAAAAGGTCGAAGAGCTGGCGCAGGTGCTGCAGTTGAACGGAATTTCGGCCCTACCCTACCACGCCGGCCTGGACGCCAACTCGCGCAGCCGCCACCAAGACGCCTTTTTGAACGAAGAGGTCGACGTGATTGTGGCGACCGTGGCCTTTGGCATGGGCATCGACAAGCCCGACGTGCGCCTGGTCGTGCACCACGACATGCCGCGCAGCCTCGAGGGCTACTACCAAGAGACCGGCCGGGCGGGGCGCGACGGCGGCGAGGGCCGCTGCGTGACGTTCTACGCCGAAAAGGACCTCGAAAAGATGGACAAGTTCTTGGCGCGCAAGCCGGTGGCGGAGCAAGAAATCGGGCGCCAGCTGCTGCTCGACGCGCGGGCCTACGCGCTGTCGTCGAGCTGCCGCCGCAAGTTTTTGCTGCACTACTTCGGCGAGGTGTACGAACAGCCGAACTGCGGTGCCTGCGACAACTGCCAGAACCCGCAAGCCGGACTGGATTCCTCAGCCGAGGCCCAGCTCGTGCTCGAAACCGTCGAACTCGGCCGCGGACAGTTCCGGGCCCTGCAGGTAGTCAACACGCTGCTGGGCAACGAGACGTCGATCCTTAAAACGTTGGGGGCACGCAACCTGGCAACCTGGGGCCGCGGCGCCGACCGCAGCGCCGGGTACTGGGACGACCTCGTCCGCCAGCTCATGCTTGGGGGCTTCCTCGACAAAGACCTGGAACGCTACGGCATTTTGAGCGTGACCGAGGCCGGACAGTCGGTGCGTTCGGGCGCCCAAGGGTTCAGCGCCCTGCCCTACCGCGAATTTGAGGACGACGATTCCGCCCCGAGTGGTGGTGCCGGCCGCCGCGCCGCCGCGCTGGACCCCGAGCTGTACGCCGCCCTCAAAGCGCTGAACCGCACGATGGCGCGGACGCGGAACATTCCGCCCTACGCCCTGTTTTCTGAGGCCTCACTGAACGAAATGGCCACGTCCTACCCAATTTCGGTGGACGAGCTCAAGACGATTCCCGGGGTCGGCGAGGCCAAGGCCAAGCGGTTTGGAGCGGAGTTGGTCGCGCTCATCAAGGGGCACGTCGAGGCCCACGGCATCGAGCGTCCGGGCGAATTTGCCATCCGCAGCGCCGGCCAAAAGGGCAACCTCAAGCTCTACATCATTCAGTCGGTCGACCGCAAGCTGGGCCTCGAAGAGATTGCCCGCAGCAAGCAGGTCAGCGTGAACGACTTGCTGGGCGAAATGGAAAACATTGTGCGCAGCGGAACCCGCCTCGGGCTGGACTACCTGATCGAGGACTACCTCGACGAGGATTCGCTGGACGAAATCACGGAGTACTTCGCCGAAGAGAGCGAAGATGGATCGCTCGATGAGGCGACCAAGCACTTTGACCAGGAATACGGCGAGCTGGAGCTCCGCCTGGCCCGACTGCGCTTCTTGTGCAGCGTCGTTTAATTGAGGTTTACGGTACGGAATTCCGCTGGCCCGTCCAGGTCCGAGCGAAGTCCGCGGCAGGCCCGAGAATAGGCAGCCAGCTTTTGGTACGTGGTTTCAAGCGGTCGGTGGGAATGCACCGTAATCGAGGGTTGGGTAGGTTCGGCCATAGGCAGCTTTAAAGTTTTGCTGCTAGCCTAACGCGGCCCGACTCAATTTGGTATTTCGACGCGGAGCATCCGGCGCAAATTAGCCACCGCGTATCGCATCCGCCCGAGGGCCGTGTTGATGCCCACCCCCGTCTCTTCGGCAATTTCTTTGAAGCTCAGCCCCGCGTTCAAGCGCAGCTCGAGCACCAAGCGCTGTTCTTCGGGGAGCCGCGCCACCGCCTCGTGGGCATCGCGCACCCACTGCAGGGCCACAGCCTGCTCTTCGGCATTCAGCGCAGCATCCAGCACCCCGTCCGAAGCGAGCTCGAGGTGCTCGTAGGCGGCGACCGGCGAGCGCTGCTGCTTGCGGAAGTAGTCCATGGTGGCGTTGCGGGCCACGCGGTGGATCCACGCGGCGAACTTGCCCGACTCGGTGTAGTCCCCGGCCTTGATCGAGTGAATGAATTTGATCCACACCTCTTGAAAGAGGTCGTCGGCCACGTCGCGGTCCTTCACTTTGGCCATGATGGCCGCGAAGACCGCGTCGCCGTGGCGGCGCATTAACACGTCAAAGGATCGTTCGTCTCCGGACGCGTAGCTCGCAATGAGCTCGGCATCCTGAACCTCGGAATACAGCATAGCTAGTTGGCATTAAGTCAATTGCGTAGCTGTGCGTCGATAGGCTCGTGGGGGTTTTGGGGACGTTGGTTTGTTCAGAAATCCTTGGATTCCGGACCAAAAATAAGTTTTTTCTCGCAATTCAAAGCGGTATTTTTGCACCTTGCCCATGGAAGAGCTCGAAGTCCGCGTAGAAGGTGCCCGCGTGCACAACTTGAAAAACATTCACGTGGCGTTTCCGCACGGCCACCTCGTGGCGATCACGGGGGTCAGCGGCTCGGGCAAGTCCTCGCTGGCTTTTGACACGCTGTACGCCGAGGGCCAACGCCGCTACGTCGAGTCGCTTTCGGCCTACGCCCGCCAGTTTTTGGGCAAGCTCGAAAAGCCCGAGGTTGACGACATCAAAGGCTTGGCTCCCGCCATCGCCATCGAGCAAAAGGTGAGCACCCGGAATCCCCGCTCCACCGTCGCGACCGCCACCGAGCTGCACGACTACCTTAAGCTGCTGTTTGCCCGGGTGGGCCGCACCTTCGCCCCGAGCGGTGCCGAGGTGAAGCGCCACAGCATTGCCGATGTGCTGGCCCAAGCCGCCGCGATGCCCGGCGACGACTACGTGCTGGTCACGGCCCCGCTGGACCTGGACGGACGCAAGCCCCAAGCCTACTGGGACTTGCTGAGCAGCCAGGGCTACGCCCGCGTCTGGACGCCGAGCCAGGGCGTGCTGCGCCTCGACGAAAACCCCGACCCGGCGGGGGTGGAACTGGTCGTGGACCGGATTCCGACCGGAGCCCTCGACGAGGACTGGTCGGCGCGGGCGGCGGATTCCGTGCAAACCGCCTTTTTTGAGGGCCAGGGCACCTGCCGGCTGCGCACGTCGGACGGCGTTCACGAGTTTTCGAACCGATTTGAGGCCGAAGGGATCCGCTTTGAGGAACCGACTCCCGGGTTGTTTTCGTTCAACACGCCCCAAGGCGCCTGCCCCACCTGCGAAGGTTTTGGCTCGGTGCTGGGCATCGACCCCGAACTGGTGATTCCCAACCCCGGACTCAGCGTTTTTGAGGACGCTGTGGCTCCGTGGCGGGGCGAAAAACTGGGCGAATGGAAGGAACAGCTGCTTCGCGGGGCGGAGCGCGCCGGATTCCCCGTGCACCGTCCGGTGCAGCAACTCAGTGCGGAACACACCGCCATGCTCTGGAAGGGCTGCGCCCATTTTGCGGGGATCGACGCCTTTTTTAAAATGGTCGAAGAGAGCACCTACAAGATTCAGTACCGGGTGCTTCAGGCCCGCTACCGCGGCAAGACGACCTGTCCGGACTGCGGCGGATCGCGCCTGCGCCGCGAGGCGCTTGCCGTGCGCGTGGGCGGCCGAAACCTGGCCGAGGTGCTCGACCTGACGGTGCGCGACGCCAAGCAGTGGTTTCACGACCTCGAACTCACCCCCTACGAGCTCAAAGTGGGCGAACGCCTGCTGCAGGAACTGCGGCACCGCCTCGACATTCTGGAGCGCGTCGGGCTGCACTACCTCACGCTGAACCGCCACGCCAACACCCTGAGCGGCGGCGAATCGCAGCGCATTCACCTGGCGACCAGCTTGAGCGCGGCCCTGGTGGGGTCCATGTACATCTTGGACGAGCCGTCGGTGGGCTTGCACCCGCGGGACGCCGACCAGCTGCTCGGCGTGCTTCAGGCCCTGCGCGACGCCGGCAACACCGTGATTGTGGTCGAGCACGACGACGTGTTCATGCGCGCGGCCGACACCGTCATTGACATTGGCCCCGGCGCGGGCCGCTTGGGCGGCCACGTGGTGTACGCGGGACCGGGCGCAGGCCTTCCCCAAGCGGATACCTTGACGGGCGACTACCTGTCGGGGCGCAAATCCGTGGGCCGGAACGCGCGCGGCACCGACGCCCGCCACTGGATTGAACTTCAGGGCGCTCGGGCCCAGAACCTCAAGGACGTCACGGTCCGGATTCCGCTCGAACGCTTGACCGCCGTGTGCGGCGTGAGCGGATCGGGCAAAACCACGCTGGTGCGGAATATTTTGGTGCCCGTCCTGCAAAAATTGCTCGGCGAATACGGCGGACGGGCCGGGGCCCACGACGGACTGAGCGGGGACTGGCGCCGGATTTCGGCGGTGGAAGTCGTCGACCAAAACCCGATGGGCAAGTCCTCGCGGTCGAACGCGGTGACCTACCTCAAGGCCTACGACGACATTCGGGCGCTGTACGCCGCCCAAAAGTCCGCCCAACTGCGCGGGTTTAGCGCCAAGTTCTTTTCGTTCAACACCGACGGCGGGCGGTGCTCCGTCTGCCAGGGCGACGGCTACGTCACGGTCGAGATGCAGTTCATGGCCGACGTGCACCTCACCTGCGAGCAGTGCCACGGCAAGCGCTTCACCGCCGAGGTGCTCGAAATCGAGTTTCAGGGCAAGTCGATCAGCGACGTGCTTGAAATGACGGTGGACGAAGCCATGGAGTTTTTTGGCAGCCACCAGCAAAAGAAAATCACCGAAAAACTACGGCCCCTGGCCGACGTCGGATTGGGGTATATTCAGTTGGGTCAGTCGTCCAGTACGCTTTCGGGCGGCGAAGCCCAGCGCGTAAAGCTGGCTTCGTTCTTGGCGCGCGGCCAGCAGGCGGATCCGGTGCTCTTTGTGTTCGACGAGCCGACCACCGGATTGCACATGGACGACGTCCAGAAACTCCTCGTATCGTTCGACGCACTGATCACTTTGGGCCACACCGTCCTTGTGGTGGAGCACCACCGCGACGTCCTGGCGTCCGCCGATTGGCTCATCGAATTGGGGCCCGACGGCGGACCGGACGGTGGGCACTTGCTGTACGCGGGCGATCCGCGAAAAATGGGCGGAATTTCAAGTCCAACGGCGGCTGTGCTTCGTGGGGCGTGAGCAAATGGGGCGATTTAACCTCAATTTAACCCACCGCGTTCGTTCGCCACTTTCGGGCACCATTTATCGGTGTTTGACCCTATATTTGCCTTGAATCTATGCCACTGATTCGTCGGTGAACTAGGTTTATTGGTTTGGTGTGAGGCCCGGTCTTCGGATCGGGCTTCCTTTTTTACCCCCTACCCCAAAGCGGGATTTAGATTCCGCGCTGGCGAAGCCCCTCGTACAAAACGACCGCCGCGGCCACACTCACATTGAGCGAATCGACGCGCCCGCGCATCGGAATTTTGACGCGCTGCGCCCCAGCCCACGAGGCCTCGAGGCCCCGGTCCTCAGGACCCATCACCATGGCCGAAGCCGCGCGCCAGTCCACGTCGTGGTGGGGCGTGGCACCTTCGAGGTGCAGGGCGTAGGCCGTGATTCCGTGCTCGGCCAACCACACTTGCACTGCCTCGCGGGGGGCCGAAGCCAAGCGCAGGCTGAACAGGGCACCGGTGGAGTTGCGCACCGACTGCGGGCTGTAGGGGTCGCAGTCCAAACTGCTGAAGACGACGGCATCGACGCCGACCGCTTCAGCCGTCCGCAAGATGGCGCCCACGTTGCCCGGTTTTTCGAGGCCGTCGAGCACCATGATCCACGGATTTTTGGGCAGCACGAGTGCATCCAAGCGCGCATCCGGCTGGTCGACCAGCGCCACGGCGCCCGCGCCGTTCTCGCGCAGCACCAACTTGTCGTAAACCGCCGGCGCGCAGCGAAAGTGCTGGCCCTTGCCCACCGCCCATTGGGGCAAGGCGGACGTCGACGGCTGCCAAAACGTTTGGCGGAGCGACCAACCGGCCGCGACTGCGCGTTCGATTTCGCGCACGCCCTCAACCACCACGACGGCGTCTTTGCGGCGCAGGGCCGATTTTTCGCGGTAGCGAATCAGCTGGCGAACCTTGGGGTTCTGGGTGGAATCGAGCTGCAGCATCATCCCCCTACCCGTTTAACCTTCAACCCTTTAACCTGGGCCCAGTCGGCGACCTTGGCGCGCACGTCGCCCTGCAGCACAATGGCGGTTCCGTCCAGTCCGCCTCCGACCGAGCAGCGCTTTTTTA
>JBEAQA010000078.1:0-5722 GCA_041164105.1 Bacteroidota bacterium
CGATGCAGGCCTGAATCATTCGGGTCACCTGGGCCGTCTGGCTGCCGTTCTGCAGGGCCTCTTCGAGGACCTTTTGGTTGAGCTGTTCGCGGCTTAGGTCCGCAATTTTGCTGATGCGCCATCCCTTTTGAATCAGTACGGCCACGTTCAGCAACGTTTTCAGGTCGTCGTCCGAATACGTGCGGATGTTGGTGTCGGTTCGACTCGGAACCACAATTTCGTAGCGCTGCTCCCAAATGCGGAGCGTGTGGGCCTTAATGCCCGTAAGGTGCTCCAAATCTTTGATGCTGTACGACGATTCCATATGGGCTTTAACCGCGTTGTACGCAAAAGGTTCAACCTACCTTTGCAGCCCGCAATTTAAACGAAATGGCCATTCTAAACACCGAGCTCCAACGTCGACGAACTTTTGGTATTGTTTCGCACCCTGACGCCGGAAAAACCACCCTCACCGAAAAGCTCTTGCTCTTCGGAGGCGCCATTCAAGAAGCGGGCGCGGTCAAGAGCAACAAAGTAAAAAAGGGTGCGACCTCCGACTTTATGGAAATCGAGCGCCAGCGCGGAATTTCTGTAGCCACGTCCGTCATGGCGTTTGAGTACCAGGGCAAGCACATCAACATCCTGGACACTCCGGGCCACCAAGACTTTGCCGAAGACACGTACCGAACCCTCACCGCGGTGGACAGTGCCATTGTGGTGGTGGACGTCGCTAAAGGTGTGGAGGCCCAAACCGAAAAGCTCGTGAACGTGTGCCGCATGCGTTCAACCCCAATTATCGTGTTCATCAACAAGCTCGACCGCGAGGGTCGGGACGCTTTTGACCTGCTGGACGAGATTGAGGGCAAGCTGGGGCTCCGCCTCTGCCCGCTTTCGTGGCCGATTGGCATGGGCGCGCAGTTTCAAGGGGTCTACGACCTGTGGTCCAAGTCGTTGCTGATTTACGATCAAGTAAATAAGCAAAAAGTCGCCGAAGGCGTAGCCTTCAGCGACCTCGAAAGCCCCGAGCTGGTGGAGCGCATTGGGGCCAAGGCCGCCCAAACCCTCCGAGACGAGCTGGAACTGGTGCACGGCGTGTACCCTGAATTTGACCGCGAGGCCTACCTGCGCGGAGAACTTCAGCCCGTGTTTTTTGGTTCCGCCCTGAACAACTTTGGTGTGCGCGAGCTGCTGAATTGCTTTGCTGAAATCGCCCCCCACCCCCAGCCCAAAGAGGCCGAAGAGCGGGTGGTTCGCCCTGAAGAGGCGAAATTCAGCGGTTTTGTGTTCAAAATCCACGCGAACATTGACCCCAACCACCGAAGCCGGATCGCCTTTGTGAAAGTGGTTAGCGGAACGTTTGAGCGCAACACCAACTACCTGCACGTGCGCGAAGGCAAAAACCTGAAATTCAGTTCGCCCATGACGTTTTTGGCGAGCAAGCGCGAGGTGGTCGAAGCCGCCTACCCCGGGGACATCGTGGGCCTTCCGGACACGGGATTGTTTCGAATTGGCGACAGCTTGACCGGCGGTGAGGCGCTGCATTTTAGCGGAATTCCGTCCTTTTCGCCCGAGCATTTTCGGTTTATCAACAACGCGGATCCGCTCAAGGCCAAGCAGCTGGCTAAGGGCGTGGACCAATTGATGGACGAGGGCGTGGCCCAGCTGTTTACCCTGGTCGCCAACAACCGAAAGGTCATCGGAACGGTCGGAGCCCTGCAGTACGAGGTCATTCAGTACCGTTTGGAGCACGAGTATGGGGCGAAATGCTCCTACGAGCCCTTCCCCGCCTACAAGGCGCTTTGGGTTGAATCGCACGACGCGGGACAGCTCGCCGAACTCGAGCGCATGAAGGCTCGGCAGCTCGCCCGGGACAAGTTTGGGCGCTTAGTGTTCTTGGCGGATTCGCAGTTCGGGCTGCACATGACCCAAGAAAAATTCGACCGCTTGACGTTTCACGAGAAAAGCGAATTCTGACACACCTTGGTTAAAATCAAAAGGCCCGCCGAAGCGGGCCTTTTGCGTGGGGGTCATGGGGTTTATTCCGCGCCCTTCATGTAGGTATCGAGCACCTCCTGGCTGACGCCGGTGTTGCTGAATCCTCCGTCGTTGTAGAGGTTTTGCATGGTTACCCGGCGGCTCATGTCGCTGAACATCACCACGCAAAGGTTGGCGCAGTCTTCGGCCGTAGCGTTGCCCAGGGGGCTCATTTTGTCGGCGAAACTCAAGAACGCGTTGAAGCCTTTGACACCGCTGCCCGCCGTGGTGGGGGTCGGTGACTGGCTGATGGTGTTGACGCGAACGTGGTTGCGGATTCCGTAGTGGTAGCCAAAGCTGCGGGCCACCGACTCGAGGTAGGCCTTGTTCTCGGCCATGTCGTTGTAGTCCGGGAAGGTGCGCTGAGCCGCAATGTAGCTGAGCGCCAGCACGCTACCCCAATCGCTCAAGGCATCCATTTGGTAGGCCGTCTGCAGCACCTTGTGGAAGCTCACAGCGGATACGTCCCAGCCCTTGGTCAAGAAATCGTAGTTGAGGTCGGTGTACGGACGGTTTTTGCGGACGTTGACCGACATGCCGATGCTGTGCAGGATGAAATCGATTTTGCCGCCAAAGTGGTCCATCGCGCCTTGGATGAGGTTTTGAAGCTCCTCAAGGCTGGTGGCGTCGGCGCCAATGACCGGAGCGCCCGTCTTTTCAGCCAGCGCATTGATTTCGCCCATGCGCATCGCCATGGGGGCATTGGTCAGTACGAGTTGCGCCCCTTGGGCGTGGCACTGTTCGGCGACCTTCCAAGCAATGGAGTCGCTGTTGAGGGCTCCGAAGATGATGCCCTTTTTTCCGGCGAGTAAGTTGTTCATGCGGCAAATATCGGTAAAATCATTGGGTGGTGGCCATCAAGGCTTCGGCTTGCGCCAAGGCCAAATCGCTGACGGAGCCGTCCGAAAGCAGTCGGGCGACTTCGGCCGGGCGTTCGCGGGACTCCAGGGTGCGGAGCACCGTTTGGCTGGTTCCCCCGGAGACGGATTTTTCGACTACCCAGTGCTGGGCGCCCAAGGCGGCAACTTGCGGCAAGTGGGTAATGGCGATCACTTGGGCATCCTGGGCCATCGCGCGGAGCATTTGGGCCATTTTGGTGGCGGTTCCGCCCGAAACCCCGGTGTCAATTTCGTCAAAAAGCACCGTCGAAAGGCCCTGTTTTTGAGCCAAGTAGCGCTTGAGCACCAGCATCAGCCGGCTGCGCTCACCGCCCGAAGCCACTTTGCTCAGGTCCTGAAGCGCCTGCCCCGGATTAGCGCTAAATGCCAAGCGGTACGAAAAGCACCCGTTGGCGCTGGGCTGCGCGCGCCGTTCGCTGGTGACCTCCAGCTGCGTGCTGGGCATAGCGAGGCCTTGAAGCCCTTCCGCCACGGCCTTCGCCAAGGGCGCTGCTCCGGTCATCAGGGCCGTATTCCATCGTTCTCCAGCGGCCGTAACGTCGCTCAAGGCCTGGGCCACCTGAGCCTGGGCCTGCGCCCGCAGGGCTTGGCCGTCGCTCCAGCGCTGAAGGCGCCGATCCAGCTCCGACATTTTTTCGTCCAATTCGGCTTCGTCCGCGCACTGGTGCTTGCGCAGGATGCGGTCAAGCTCCGCAAATCGGGCTTCGGCGCGTTCCAAAGCGGCGGGGTCGGAATCCATTCCGTCGAGGACGTCCGTCCAGGCGTCGCGAAGGGTGCGAACGTTTTCTTCGAGCGAATACGACACGGCGACCAGATCGTCGCTCGGACGCCCCAGCCGCTGCACCCGCTCGGCCAAGCGGCGAAGTTCCGCGGCCTGCGCCTCGAGCCCCAGGTCCTCTCGGTCAATGGCACTAAGGGCCTGCGTGCTGACCTCGCCAAGTTCGTGCGCGTTGCCCAGCACGGACAACTGCGCCCGAAGCGCGGCCACCTCGTTGGGCTGAATCCGGAGCGCCTGCCATTCTTCGACGACAAACTTGAGGTATTCGGGGTCGGTAACGTGCCCAAGGTCGGCCTCGAGTTCGGCGGACCGCTGCTGGGCTTCCCGGTAGGCCAACCAGGCTGCGGCGTACTGCGCCCGCAGAGCGTCTACATCCGGCTTGGCAAAGGCCTCGAGCAAGAGGACAATTCCTTCATTTCGGGCCCACAGGCCCTCGTCGCGCTGGCTGTGAATGTCCACGAGCGACGTAGAAATCCGCTTGAGTTCATCCAAACGCACCGGGGAATCGTTGATGAACGCACGGCTTCGTCCGCCCGGAAGCACCTCGCGACGGAGCAGCAGCGTCGCGGTGTCGTCCTCAGACCACCAGTCCCAATCGGTGGAACTCAGTTCGGATTGGCGCCCTTGGGGCACGCGAAATTCCGCCTCGACCACGCATTTGTGCCCGGGTTGCCCGATTTGCGAAAATTCCGCCCGGCCGCCCAAGGCAAGTTGCAGGGCGCCGAGAAAAATGGACTTACCGGCACCGGTTTCGCCGGTGACTACCGTAAACCCCGGCCCGACCTCGAGGTCGAGGTGGTCGATGAGGGCAAATTTGGCGATGTGCAGGCGCTGAAGCATGGCGCAAACCTAGGGCCGACTAGCGGGTTTTTCCGAGGGTTAAGTACTTATTTGCGTTTGCCGCATCCATGACCTGTAGGGCCTCAATCAAATCCTGGGTGGCCGTAGCGGGACCGCCCGAAAAGACCTGCTGAATTTCGACGGATTTCGTGTCAAAAAACCAGCGCAGCAAGAAAATATTGGGTTGGCGGGTGTGCACGGGACGCAGCGCCAACAGGGCATTCGCCACGGCTTGCTTTCCCTTGAGCTGCGTGTCTACTTTGGCCAGCTGGTCCAGCCCGTCCCGATGGTAGCGGTACCACGACACCAAAAATGCCTCGTTGGCGGGGTTCAGCAAATCTTCGATGATCCAAAACCGATTCCGCGTCGACGTAAACCGGTCCCAGCCCCCACCCGCTCCCGAAGCTTGCGCCATTTGCGCAATTTGAAGTGCGGTCTGCAAGTGGCCCCGGGCTTGACGGTCGAACGAAGCCTCGTCAAGTCCCAAGCCCAAGTAGGCGTAGAACCCAATCAAAGTGGCAAGGTCCTGAAATTGGTTGGGTTGAAAGTCCACAATCTCGTTGGGCCGGTACCGAAAGCGCACGTCGGGGTCCTGAAACGAAAACGTCGTCGAATTGTAGTCGCTGCCGTACACGGGACGCGCGAACTGAACTTGAAGGTTTCCCGACATCTGCCCCGTACCCTGGTCGTAGTCGCGGATGGTAAACACCATGGATCCCCGAAGGCGCTCGCCCTCTTCCCAGGTGTCTTCGGTCCACGTACGGTTGTTGACCAGGTCGCGAAGCACCTGCTCTAACTGAGTGAAGACCTGGCGATCATTCGTCTGAACTTCAGGCGCTTGAACGCGAACATCGAGAAAAAACTCTTGGGCGGAACCGACAAAACTCAGGACCGCACAGAACACTAAAGCTGCAGCGTATTTCACGACTTGAAGTTACGCCTTCGGCGCGAAGCGCTCAACCCAATCCAAAATGCGTTTTGCGGCTTCAAGTTTGGACTCGAGCGGACCTTCTTCTGCCCCGTCGGCGTGCACCATCGTGATCTGATTGCGGTCTCCGTGCATGCCCGTTTCGGGCGTTTCCAGGTTGAGGACGATGGCATCCGCACCTTTTCGTTCGCGCTTGGCGCGGGCGGAATTCAAGCCGTCCTGGGTTTCAAGGGCAAAGCCTACAAGAACTTGCTTGGGGCTACG
>JBEAQA010000079.1:0-3780 GCA_041164105.1 Bacteroidota bacterium
AATGATAAGCCATAACATATACGTAAAACAGACTCCACAAAAGAAGATTTCTCTTCCGATCTAGTTCGTCGTGTTTTGCGGGTAGACGTCCCACTCGGTGGCGCCCACCGCCCAGTTGAGCTGGCCTTGGTTGACGGCCAACTTGCGAACAAGGGTGAATTCCGACGTAGCGCCTGTTCCCACCGGCCAGTTGGTGCCGGGGTCATTGCCCACGATGCCAATGATGTCGAGGGTATCCGCGTTTTTAAACAGCACCACGGCGTCGTCGCCGTTGAAGAAGGTCACCGTCGACGTGGTATCCGAAGCGGCCAAGATGGCGGCGTTGGCCGTGGGGTTAGCTACGACGTAGACGTCGTAGGCCGCCAAGGTCTTGTTGGGCAACTGAAGGCTGTTCGAAACGGCCAAACCGCCGTTGTTGTAGGCCTTGAGGCTGTAGGCTGACAGGTTGATCGGCGCGCTGGTGGGGTTGTAGATCTCGAGCGCTTTGTTGTTGGAGCTTCCCTCGAGGTATTCCGAAATGAAGAGGTCGGTACAGGCCGTGCTCGGCGCGCCCACGGTGTAGGTGCAGCTCGGCCAGTTCGAAAGCGAAATCAGGGCGTTGTTGGTGTTCCAGTTCGCTTGGTCGTAGATCGCGGCGCGAACGGCGGCTTCGGTTCCGCTGGTGACGGCAGAGTCGCACTGGTAGAAGCCGTTGTCGATGTGGGCCGAAGCAATGGCCATGGCGTTCTGGCCCAGCGTGAGGCTGGCCGGCAGGTAGGATGAGGTGCTCAGGGTGTTGCCGCTGGTGATGAACGGAGCGTTGCCGACGGCCGCGATGAAGGCGGGGTAGGCTTTCGGACCCTGGAAGGCGAAGACGTGGTCGCCGCTGGCGCTGATTCCGCCCAGGACGCCGCTGGCGACGCCACCGCCGAGGACGGCGGTTCCGCCGTTGCCGTCGTCGTAAAGGCTAACTACGGTTCCGGGCGCAAGACCGGCTGCAGGAGCCACGTAGACAACGGTGTCGGTTTCGCCCGTGGTGAGGCCAGCGTTGTACCAGTCGTTGGTGGCACCCCAGCTGATGTCGGTGAATTTGAGGACGGTTCCGCCCGGAATGGCGCGCAGGGCGACAAACTGGTAGGTGTCGGGGGCGTCCGAGGTGATGCCGGTAAAGGCGATGGCGCCCGGCGTCAAGGTGACGACGTTGACCTTGCCCACCATTCCCATGGCTGCGTGCGGATCGCACTGGTAGCTGTAGACGCCCGGGGTGGTGAAGACGAAGCTGTAGGTCCAGGTTCCGCCGGCGACCGCGCCGCTGCTGAAGCCCGCGGGGTTGGTCGGGAAGGTAGCCAGGCTGCCGTTGACGTTGTGGCTGCCGCTAACCTGGGTCCAGGTCACGGTGTCGCCCGGCGATACGCTGACGTAGGCGGGGCTAAAGAAGTTCGAGCCCACCTGGATTTGGTGGTTCGTGGCGGCGGCGCTCAAGCCGAGGACCGCGAGGATAAGCGTGTAAATCTGCTTCATAAGTGCTTGAAATGGATGACGGAACAAAGGTACTTTTTACTGTTTAGGCTCAGGTTAATAAATCGTTATTCGAAGTCGAGGGTGTTTTTAAAGCGGCTGATTCGGCCGTTGCCGGCATCGACGACGTAGAGGATTTGGCGCCAGTAGCCCACGGCTACGGGGCCGTTGAACTGCATGGGGCCGGTTCCGCGGCCACCGAACGACACTTTGGCGTAGCGGGTTTCGCCGCTGGCGGGGGGCGGCGGAATCCCCTCGAGGCCGTTGGCGGTGAACTGGTACACGGAATCTTTGGCCTCGTCGACGACAAAGAGGTAGCGGCTTTGGTCCCCGGCCATGGCCATTCCGGTGGGGCGCTCAAACAGGCCGGGCTGGCCGATCCACCGGTCGGTGCGCTCGGGGTTGGGCACACTGACGACGGGTTTGTAGTCGGCGCCAAAGGGGGTTTCGACCAGGCTGATTTGCTGGACTTTGAGTTCTTGGTTGGCGTCCAGGGACGTGAACCAGAAGTCGTCGCCGGGGCGCGCGGTGAACTGCGGCGGCTGCGCAAAGCTGACGATGCCCTGGGGCTGCTTGAAGTAGTTGGTGAAGAGTCCGGCCGAGGTCGTGACGCTCACGGGCGAAACGTAGCTGTCGCTGGCGTCGAAGAGTACGACGGCTTGGTCGGGACCTTGGTTGGCGTTGTTGCTGAGGGTTCCGCGGCGGGTGACGTAGTAGCGGTTGTTCAGGGCCGGATCGGCGCTGGCGAGGACGGCGATTTGGCCAAATTCCGCGTTGGCGTCGCCCGTAGAAAACGTGGATTTGAAGTAAAACGGGTGCACCGTTTTGTGCGTAATGCGGGCGAAGTTCAGCCCGTAGCCGTTGGGTGCCGTTTGGTTAATGCGGTAAATGGCCGGAAGCGTGTACGCCACCCCGTTGATGGTGGTGTCGTGGGTTCCGATGGCGAGCAAGTCCAGCCGCCGGTCCTGGCGCACGGTTTTGACGCCCGGGACACTGAATCGGCCCTGTTCGGCGCCCGATTCGTCGAGGCACACGATTTGTTCGGTGCCCGCGTCGACGACGTAGATGAGTTCGTCAAAGCCAATGCAGAGGTCGGTGGGGTGCACAAAACCCTCAAATGCCGGCTGAATGGGTACGTAGGCGATTTCGCGGACGCCGTAGTTCGGCACGTCGATGAAGTCGAGGTCGGTCTTGGACCCAAAGTAGTCTTCGCAGCTGGTGAGGGCCGCGGCGGCCACGAGAAGAAGGGCGTACTTGGTCATCGCGCGGCAGGTAGAAGGGTGAGGCTCAGGGCCGTCCACGTGCCCATTCCGGCCGTGGGTTGCACGCTGAGGTCGACAAGGGCGCGGGTTCCGCCCACATTTTGGGCCACGCCCAGCCCGAGGGTCGGGAAGGGCTGGCCGGCGTGGTTGAGCAGGATTCCGCTGCGCACAAAAAGTTGGTCGGCAAAGCGGTACTCGAGGCCCGCACGGTAGTTTTCGGCGTTGTCGTTGGGGTGCACCAGCTGGGCCGCCACGTCGAGGGCGTGCTTGCCCTGGGCCCAGGCGCGGTAGTGGAGCCCGATGGCGAACTCGGTGGGCAGGTTGGCGGATTCCAGGGCCGACAGCGAGTCGCGGTTGTAGGCCACGGCCCAGTAGTCGCCCTTGAGGGCCACGGGAGCGCCGAAGTTGCGCAGCACCACCGCGAAGCGAAGTCCCTCGTCCTCAAGGAAGTACTGAAAGCCGATGTCGGCCGCGGCTCCCCATCCGGCGTAGCCGGCGCTGTAGTTTTCGTTAAGCGCTTTAAGCGTTACCCCCATTTGAAACTGTTCGGTCAGCTGCTGCGCGTAGGTCAGCGTCACTGCCGTCTGGGCGTCGTAGAGCAGCCGGCCAGTGCCTTGCGGGCGGAATTCCGTACGCTCCTCGTAGGCGCCCGTTTGGAGGCGCTGCAGCCCAAGTCCCCAGGCCGCGCTGCGGTTTTTGACTTTGCGCGCCGCAAAGACGGCACCCTGCTCGAGGCCGCTGCCGCTGCCCATGGACGCAAAGGTCAGGCTGGATCCCGTAGTTCGCGCTAGGCCCGCGGGATTGTAGCCCAAGCTGCGGGCGTCGCCGCCGAGGACGCTGCCCACTGAGCCCATAGCCGCCGAGGCCACGTTGTAGTCGGTCTTGAGGAAGCTGAACGCCGCCTGTCCGGCGCGCTCGCCGCCGTAGCTCGGGAGCCACTGGGCGCCCGCCGAAACGCTGAGGGCCAATAAGGCCAATGTGAAGCGCGCGATCATAGCTTAAACTGCAGGCCAAAGAGGAT
>JBEAQA010000080.1:0-7529 GCA_041164105.1 Bacteroidota bacterium
GCAGCCCGGCGGAATATTCCACGGCCAACGTTCCGATGAAGGTGGCCAAGCCGTTGGCTATCAGTTTGCGCGGCGTCGACGAAGGTGATTTCACGTTGATTTACGGTTTTCCGGGCCGCACCGACAGCTACATGCCGGTATCCGAGGTGAAGCAGCAGCTCGACGTGATGCTGCCCACCCGCGTGCAGCTTCGCAACGAGGCATTGCGGACCTGGGATTCCGCCATGCGCGTGGATCCGAAGGTGAAAATTCAGTACGCCTCGAAGTACGCCAGTGTCGCCAACGGATGGAAGAAGTGGATCGGTCAAATCGAGGGCATGGCTGAAGTGCACGGACTGGATACGTTGGCGGCCAGAGAAACGGCCGTGGCGGCGTTTTCTGCCGAGGGTGCCCGCCAGGTACAATGGTTTGCGGAACAAAACGACGCCTTGATGCCGCAGCGCTGGACCGCCTTGTACTACCAAGAGTTGATTCCGCGCTGGGAATTGGTGACGTGGAGCCGCTTGACCTCAGCATTCTTGAAGGCGCGCGCCAAAGGCGACCCCCTCGACAGCTACCAAAATGCCCTGCGCGAGCTCTACAAGGATTGGAATCCGGAACTGGATCGCCGTGCTGCAGCCCGCATCATTGCGGCCTGGAAGGCCAACGCCGAGGTGGGTCACTCCGAGTTGGACTTGAGCTGGTTCACGGCCGCCGACAAAGTTGCGGGCATTCCGGCTTTGCCGGCGGAGGGCGCTTCGTGGGACGCTTTTGCCGAGGCCGCTAAGGGCCACCCCGCTCTTGGACTCAACGGGGACCTTCGGGCGGAATACAGCGGAATCATGACCGAACTCAGCGAGCAGGAGCGCACCTACCAAGAAGGCATGAAGGCCTGGCTGGCCGTCCAATTGGCGCATGCCGCAAAGCAGGGCCGCTCAATTGCCGCAGATGCCAATTCTACACTGCGCGTGGCCTACGGTCGCGCCGGAGGATTTTCGCCTGCCGACGGAATGCGCTACACCACCCATACCACCGCGGACGGCGTGCTGGCTAAGTACCGCCCGGGCGACTACGAATTCGACCTGCCCGAAGCCTACCGAGCCAAACTGGAAGCCCGCGACTACGGTTCGTACACGCTGCCCAACGGGGAGTTGCCCGTGTGCTTTTTGGCCGCCAACCACACGTCCGGAGGAAATTCGGGCAGCCCGGCATTCAACGCTAAGGGGGAGTTGATCGGACTCAATTTCGACCGCGTCTGGGAAGGCACCATGAGCGACTTTTACTTCACGCCCGCCCGCTGCCGCAACATCATGGTCGACATTCGCTACGTGCTGTGGGTCGTCGACCGCTATGCGGGTGCTGATCGCCTGATTCAAGAGATGAATATCGTCCGCTAAACCCGGCTTCGCGTCGTACTTTTGCGGCGCAATTAACCGCTAATCCTTGAATCCGTCATGAGCGTTCTGGTCAACAAGTCATCGAAAATTATCGTCCAAGGTTTCACCGGTAAGGAGGGCAGCTTCCACGCCGAACAAATGATCGCGTACGGCACCAACGTAGTGGGCGGAATCACGCCAGGCAAAGGCGGACAAACGCACCTCGACCGCCCGGTATTCAACACGGTAAGCGATGCGGTTAAGACGACCGGCGCGGACGTTTCCATCATTTTTGTTCCGCCCGCGTTCGCGGCCGACGGAATCATGGAAGCGGCCGACGCCGGCATTAAGGTGATCGTGTGCATCACGGAAGGCATTCCCGTCGCGGACATGATGAAGGCCAAGGCCTACGTGACCAAGCGCGGCGTTCGCCTCATCGGACCGAACTGCCCCGGAGTCATTACCGCCGACGAGGCCAAAGTGGGTATTATGCCCGGTTTTGTCTTCAAAAAAGGCAAGATTGGTATTGTGTCCAAGTCCGGCACCTTGACCTACGAAGCGGCCGACCAGCTGGTTAAGGCCGGCTTGGGCGTAACCACGGCGATCGGCATCGGTGGCGACCCCATCATCGGAACCACCACCCGCGAAGCGGTTGAACTGTTGATGAACGACCCCGAAACCGAGGGCATCGTAATGATTGGCGAGATTGGCGGCCAGCTCGAAGCCGAGGCAGCACGCTGGATCAAAGCCGACGGCAACCGCAAGCCGGTCGTGGGCTTTATTGCGGGCGAAACGGCACCGAAAGGCCGTACCATGGGCCACGCAGGCGCTATTGTCGGTGGAGCGGACGACACCGCCCAGGCTAAAAAAGCCATCCTGCGCGAGTGCGGCGTAGAGGTCGTGGATTCACCGGCCCACATCGGCAAGCGTATGGCTGAGCTCTTTGGGGTAACCGCCTAATGATGAACCGCGCTCAGGCCTACGGAGACGGCCTCTTCGAAACCATGCGGGTTTCGGGAGGCCGTCTTTTGCATCCCGAGGAACACTACTTCCGGCTCATGGCGGGCATGCGCATTTTGCGCCTTCCCATTCCGGCCAACTGGAGCCCCGACGGCTGGTTGGCGGACCTCGGAATTTCCGCACTGGATCCAAGCACGGATTACCGACTTCGGTTGACGGTGTGGCGCACCGGAGACTTGGGCTATGCGCCCAGCGAGGATTCGGGCATCGAGTGGACCGTGGCGCATTCGGAACTCGATACCGTGGGGTATCCGGCCGTTCGCTTGCTGGACCTCGGGGTTTTTCAAGAACACCGAAAGTCGGCCGGACTGCTGTCGAACATCAAGACCACCAGTGCCGTACTCTATGTGCTTGCAGCAAATTTTGCCCGAGAGCAGCGGCTGGGCGAAGTGCTGGTGCTCAATCCGCAAAACGAAGTTCTGGAAGCGTCAGCCCATAACGTGTTTTACGTTCAGGGGGACCGCCTCATTACCCCGCCGCTCGCGGCTGGAGCCCTACGGGGCGTGATGCGCGAAGTGGTAATCGGATTAGCTCCTGAACTGGGACTGACCGTCGTCGAGGAAGTATTCAGTCCGTTTGCGCTGCAGCAGGCCGAAGAGGTCTGGCTGACGAACGCGGTATACGGCGTTTCTGCGGTACGCCAATTCCGCAAAACGAGCTACCGCAGTGCGCGCGCAGAGTCCATGCAAAAACTTGTACAGGCTCGCTCTGAAGTGGCTCAATTCCAGTAAGGAACCTCAGGCGAATTAAGCCAAAGCTTTAAGTCTTCAGGCCAGCGTTTTGCCCAATGCTGGTAGAGGTCCGCCTGCTGCCACCAGTCCGCTCGAACCAGGGAGTGCTGGATCACCCAGCTGCCCTCGTCCAATTCCGCCTGAAGCTGACCGACCGACCAGCCCGAATACCCTGCGGCGAAGAGTACATCTTCGGCGCTTAGGGCCTTGGACTCGGCGGAGCGCTGCACGTCGTCGAGGCTTCCGCCAAAGAAGACCCCAGGAAGAACTTCATTGCCCCCCGAAATAAGGTCCGGACGGAGGTGTAAAAAGAACAAGGAATCCGTGCCCACGGGGCCGCCCAGATTTAGGGGCCAATCGGGCCAAGACCCTACCAGGGCCTGGGACAACGTGTACTCGCTGGGGCGGTTAAGCACCAAGCCCACGGTTCCGTCGTCGTTGTGCTCGGTGAGCAGCACCACGCACCGGGCGAAGTTGCCGTCGTCCAGAAGGGGATGGGCCATTAAAAAAGTACCGGTTTGCGGCTGCATGCGAACTAATTTAGCGCACGAATGGCACTGCACGACGACCGTAAAGAATATACCCAGGGAAGCCTCGAAGATTTCCTGCTTCACGAGGACCCCATTTCGATGTTTCGCACGTGGCTGGAGGCCTACCGAGCTACCGGCGCTGCGGATGCTACGGCGTTTGCCTTGAGTACGGTGTCGGCCGACGGCATGCCCAATGCCCGCATTGTGCTGCTCAAAGAATTGCTCGACGGAGAACTCGTGTTTTTTACAAACTACCGATCCCAGAAGGGTCAAGACCTGGCGGTCCACCCGGTGGCGCACGCGCTGTTCTTTTGGCCGAGCATGGAGCGCCAAGTGCGCGTCCAAGGTTCTGTGCGCCAAATTTCCGCCGACGAGAGCCGCGCATACTTTGCCAGCCGACCCCTTGGTAGCCAATGGGGCGCCGTGGCGTCGGAGCAGTCGCAACCTACTCCAGACCGCGCTTCGCTGGACGCCCAACTCGCCGAAGTACAACGGCGCTTTCCGGAATCCGTTCCCTGTCCTGAGCACTGGGGCGGTTATGCCCTTAAAGCAGCGCGCTTGGAGTTTTGGCAGGGCCGAGCCAGCCGCATGCACGATCGCCTACAGTTTACCTTAACGAGCGGCGGAACTTGGGCCGCTCAACGACTTCAACCATGACCCACACCACGTTTGCGGTAGTCGGCTGCGGCCGCATCGGCCAGCGCCACATCGAAATGATTCGCAACCTCGCCGGAGCGGAACTTGTTGCAACCTGCGACCTTCAGCCGGCAGACCAGCTGGGCTTAACGGGGGATGTTCCGCACTACGCCGACCTCGAAACCCTGCTCGCGTCGCATCCGGTGGACGTCGTGGCCATTGCGAGCCCCAACGGAGTGCACGCGCAGCACGCACTCGCCAGTATTGCGGCCGGGGCGCACGTGATCGTCGAAAAGCCCATGGCGCTGCGCAAGTCGGATGCGGAACACGTACTCTACGCCGCCCTGCAGCGCGGGCGCTACGTCTTTGGGGTGATGCAGAACCGCTACTCGCCGCCGTCCGAATGGCTAAAAACAGTCGTGGGCGAGGGGCACCTGGGCGAAATCTACCAAGTGCACATCGACTGCTTCTGGAACCGCGACGACCGCTACTACCACGCGGGCGGATGGCACGGCACCAAGGAACTCGACGGCGGAACCTTGTTTACGCAGTTTAGCCACTTCATTGACATACTTTATTGGGTGTTCGGCGACGTCAAGCCGCTTTCGGCCTTGCTTCGCAACTACAACCACGGCCACAGCATTGAATTTGAAGACAGCGGACTGGTGCATTTTGCGCTTCCGCAGCACGGAGCCGCCCTGGGTTCACTGAACTACAGCACCAGCGTGTGGGACGCCAACCTCGAAAGTTCGCTGACGGTCATAGGATCCAAGGGCAGCATCAAGGTTGCGGGACAGTACATGAACGAAGTGGTGCATTGCCACATTGAAGGATACGAAATGCCCGTGCTGGCCCCCAGCAATCCGCCCAACGATTACGGCCCCTACAAGGGTTCCGCCGCCAACCACATGTACGTGTACGAAAACGTGCGCGACGTACTCAACGGCACGCAACCCATCACGACCAACGCCCTAGAGGGACTTAAGGTGGTGGAAATCATCGAGTCCATCTACGCTCTGGCTCGCTAAGCCCTGGGGTGTCCACCGTTAGCCCCAGTTGGGCGCAAAAAAAAAGCCGCCCGAGGGGCGGCTTTCGCGTTTAGGTGATTTGGGCATTAGAGTTTGCCAGCCAGCTCAGCGCCAGCCTTGAACTTGGCAACCTTCTTGGCGGCAATCTTGATGGTTGCGCCAGTTTGCGGGTTGCGGCCCTCACGAGCACCGCGAGCTGAAACGCTGAAGGTACCGAAACCTACAAGCGATACTTTGCCACCCTTGGCAAGGGCACCGCCGATGTTGTTGGTTACGGAATCCAGGGCTGATTTGGCTTGCGCCTTAGAGATCCCTGCGTCAGCTGCAATGGCGTCGATGAGTTCTGCCTTGTTCATGCTAGTTGTTTTTTAGAGTGATTAAACGTTTGGTTTTCCCAAATATAGGCGGAATCGCAATACGTACAAGGATTTAGTCAATTTTTTGACCACTTAGTGTAAATCGGCCCCTTAATCGGCTTCCGCGCAAAAAATCGCCCACGGTCATACGGCGTTTTCCGGGCCACTGCACCGCCGAAATTTCGCTTATTCCTTGCGTACTTATTATTTTAAACGATTCATTATCAATGACATAATGAATTTCATCGCCGTCTTTTGCGCTGGTGCTTGGTGTCCAGGTCGCTCCGAACACCTTAAACCGTTGACCGGGCTCGCCGGGCGCAGGTATACTTGCTCCGGGGAAGGGATCGCACGCCCGAATGCGGTTGTGCACGCTCCAGCCGTCCAAAAGCCGCTCGAGTTGGGCAAATTCCGCGGTCAATTTCGGCGCCATCCGGGCCTTTTCGGCGGAACCTTGGGCGCGCGGAGTCAATGTTCCGCGCTCGAGTTGGTGCAGCGTCCGCACCGCCAGCGCGGCGCCCTCAAGGGCCATGCGCGCGTACAGCGACCCCAGCGGTTCGTTGACGTCGACCTGGAGCGTAACCGAGTCGAGTAGGGGGCCCTCGTCGATTTCATGGTTGAGCGAAAAGGCGGTCAATCCGGTTGCGGCATCTCCGTGGGCGAGGCTCCACTGAATGGGCGCTGCACCGCGCAGGTCAGGAAGCAGACTACCGTGAATATTCAGGGACCCTTTGGGCGGCATCGCCCAAACCACCTCGGGAAGCATTCGAAACGCCACAACGGTAAATACGTCGGCCGCACAGCCCTGTAAGGCCTCCAGGAATTCGGGGTCCCGAAGCCGCTCCGGCTGAAGTAGGGGCAATCCTTGGCTTCGGGCAAACTGGGCCACGGCACTGGAATGCAGCTGCTGTCCGCGGCCGCTGGGCTTGTCGGGGGCCGTAACCACGGCTACCACATCTATTTCGGAATCGCAGTGCAGCGCCTCAAGGCAGGTTACCGCAAAATCTGGGGTGCCAAAAAATACCGTTCGAATCATACTGCAAAGGTCGGACTTAACGGCCCAACCAACCGTCTTCGCCCAGCGTCCACCAGCCCAGTTCGGCGCCACGACCTAAAAGTGATGCCGCGTCGGCCCGGCCGAGCTGGCTCGCTGCGGCGGCGTCGCGCACGCTCAAGCGGCCTTGTTCCGATTGTTCAAGTGCCCGAAGTACGTTTTGTGCGGCCTCCGGCGGACTCGTTCGGCTTTGGCACACGTCGCAGCGGCCGCAATCCGAAGCAGTTTCGCCGAAGTAGCGCAAAAGTTGGGCGAACCGGCAAACGCTGGCCTGCGGATCCATCATGCCGGCCACCGCGCGAGCACGGCCCAAAATGCGCTCTTGGTCGCGATCCCATTCCGATCGGGGTATCGGACTGCGTCCGTCGGGGTAGCGGGGGTGGGTCCAGCGGTAGCTGCTCCCCGGCGCCGCGGCGCCCTCCAGAAATACCAACTCAACCGCTGCCGCTTCGTGAATCCGCTGCAGCACTTCCGCCTGGGTCCAACCCAAATAGCTGCTCAGCACGGCGGCTTCAACCCGTTCAGCGCGGTGGACAATGCCCGGGTAGCGGCGTGCTAACGCGTACAGCAACTCGGTAAACCGGGGATTGGCCTCGGCGGTGTCCACCAACTGGCTTCCTCCGTAGCGGAGCTGAAGCCGCAGGGTAGCCGGAGCCTCTGACAGGAGTTCCGCCAGTCCTTTGCGCGCTAAGGTGGCGAGCACCCGCTCTTCGTCGGGCGTTCGGGGATTCAGCCGGACGCCTACGCCATCGCCAACGGCAATTTGGGCCCGGCTCGCCAGGGCGTGGTAGCTGCGCGTCCAATCCGCAAAGGGCGGAA
>JBEAQA010000081.1:0-7573 GCA_041164105.1 Bacteroidota bacterium
CCGCGAGCTGACGGGCATTGGCTTGGGTACAACCCAGACCGTGCAGATTGTTTCGTCTAGCTGCAACATCAGTACCAGCACCCAGGTCAACCTCGCGATTCCGGAGTTTTCAGCGGCAACCCTTGGCGCCTACGACTGTATTCCGCAGTCGGCGGCGACCTTTTCGCCCATGGTCAACGTGTACATCGGCTACGTAACCCTGCCCACCCTTTGCCCGGACTACAAGATGTACTGGGCGTCGTGCTGCCGTCCTCCGGGCATCACCGGAATTACGGGTTCGGCCGGCGTGGGCTTTTACTTCGAAGCGGAACTCAACAACACGGTGACCACGGGACCGAAAAACTCGTCGCCGACGTTTGTGTCGACGCCCTTGAGCTACATCTGTACGGGCGGATTCATCAACTACCTGCAAAACGCATTTGAAGTCAACGGCGACAGCCTTCAGTACGAGCTGATTCCAGCTCGTGAGGACTTCCCCTTGGCGTCGCCAGTACCCTACGCTGCCGGTTACAGCTTTACCAACCCGATCCACACTACGACGACCAATCCGTTTACGCTGAACCAGCAAACCGGAAACATCACGTTTGTGGCCAATACGGTCGAAACTTCGGTGATTGCCATCCGCGTGAACGAGTACCGTTTTGACTCTACCTACTACGTGTGGGTTAAGGTGGGCTCGGCCAACCGCGAAATTCAGGTTTCGGTGGCCGGAAACTGCAACGCCATCGTGAACGCGGGGGTTGCGCTGGACCCGAATGCTCCGGGCGTGAGCCTTGACCCGCAGGGCCGCCAAACCAAGGACTACAACTGCTTGGATTCGTCGGTGACGCTGCACTTTACCCTGGACGTGGAATGTGCCTCGATTTCGCCCGACGGTTCAGACTTCCGACTCACCAACCCGGCCGGCCAGCCGATTCCGATTAAAGCGCTGGTGCCGAACTGCGACGTGAACGGGGAGACCTCAACCCTGGAGGTCAAGCTCTTTAAGCCGCTGTCGATGAACGGGGAGTACTACCTCTATTCGAAGGTGGGCAACGACGGTAACACGCTGCTCAACAAGTGCGGTAAGGACATGGACGAATTTGACACGATTGTCCTGCTGGTGAACGACTGCGTCGACCTAGAGATGGAGCTGACCAACGTGACGATTGACGAAGACAAGCACCCGCACGTGTACTGGGATGTGGATACGGCGACGCTGCCCCGCTACCTGTTCAACATGTGGCGCATTCACCGCTCAGACGACGGCGGCGCTACGTTCAACATCGTGCACAACAGCACCGATACGAACCTGCGCGACTGGGTGGACGTGAACATTGACGCCAACATGGTGGACACGCGCGTGCACCGCTACTTCGCGGACGCCATTGTCAACGGCTTTGTGCAGCCCGGAACGGATACCGTGAAGAGCATGTGGCTGCGCGGCGACATGACCAACACGCAGTCGATTCCGGTGGTTTGGAACGCCTACAACGCGTGGGACACGGCGCACTACCAAGTGCAGTTTGGCCGCAACCTGAGCGGACTTCCCGGCGGCGGATACACGTGGTCGGACTACGGCAACCGCATGCAGGACACCTTCGCACTGGTGGAGCACCCCAACTTGCCCCCGGGCCAGTACGCCGTGCGCATCAAGTCGTACCGCCACGCTTCGGTTCCGACCTACGCAGTGAATCCGCTGCAGGATACGGCTTACTCGAACTGGATTGAGTTTGGCGAGCCGGTTCCGCCGATTCCGCCGATTGACACGGTGATTGTGCCGAACGTGATTACGCCGAACGGCGACGGACGCAACGACCTGTTTGAGATTCAGGGCTTGATGAGCTACACGACCTCGCGCGTGGTGACCATCATGAACCGCTACGGCAAGGTGGTCTATAAGAACGAGGCCTACGACAACAACCAGCCTTGGGACGGCAAGGACCAGTCCGGCAGCAAGTTGGCGGACGGGGTGTACTTCTACGTGATTAAGCTCCAGGACGATCCGAACAGCGCCAGCTTGAATTTGAGCGGCACCGTGACGGTACTTTCGTACTAACCTCGAAGTAAACGTTGGTTTCGGGCCCCCGACGGATTTGTTCCGGCCGGGGGCTCGTTAGTTTTGTACCGTGGAGCTGAGTGAACACCTGAAGACGCTGCTGCGGACGCTGCCCGAGCGCCCGGGGGTGTACCACCACATCGACAAGGACGGAGTGATTCTGTACATCGGCAAGGCCAAGAACCTCAAGAAGCGGGTGAGTTCGTACTTCCACAAGACGCACGATTCCGCCCGACTTAGCATGCTGGTGCGCAAGGTCGTCGACATCAAGACGGTGGTCACCGAGACGGAATTTGACGCGCTGCTGCTCGAGAATACGCTGATTAAGAAGCACCAGCCGCGCTACAACATCAACCTCAAGGACGGCAAGACGTATCCGTGGGTGTGCATCAAGAAGGAGCGCTATCCGCGAATTTTTGCGACGCGCCGGCGGATTGAGGACGGTTCGGAGTACTTCGGCCCCTACGCCTCGGTGAAGATGATGTACACGGTGCTGGACATCATCAAAGAGGTGTTTACGCTGCGGACGTGCCAGCTTCCGATGGACCCGGCCGCCATCGAGGCCGGCAAGTACCGCGCCTGCCTGGAGTTTCACATCAAGCGCTGCCTGGCGCCCTGCGAGGGCCGCCAGGACGAGGGGAGCTACCTCGCCGACGTGCAGGGGGCGCGCCAGCTGCTGCGGGGCGACCTGAGGTCCACGCGCGAACGCCTTTTTGGCCAAATGATGGCCCACGCCGCCGCCCAGGAGTTTGAGGCAGCCCAGTTTGTCAAGGAGCGCCTCGAGCGCTTGGACCAGTACCAGTCGAAGTCGACGGTGCTGAATCCGGCCCTCGGTTCGGTCGACGTGTATTCGTTGCTGAGCGACGCGGAGTACGGCTACGTCAACATGCTGCACATCCGCGACGGCGCGGTGATTCAGAGCTTTACGCTGGAGCTGCGCAAGCGCCTCGAGGAAACCGACGCGGAACTCATGGCGCTGGGCCTGGCGGAGCTTCGCGAGCGCTTCCCCAGCGAGGCAAAGCTGGTTTTAGTGTCGGTGGAGCCCGAGGTGGTGCCTCCGGACGTGGAGGTGGTGGTTCCGCAGCGCGGCGACAAGCGGGCCGCGGTGGAACTCTCGGAGCGCAACGCCCGCGCCTACCGGGTGGAGCGGCTGAAGAACGTGCAGCTGGTGGACCCGCAGCGCCACAGCGACCGCATCATGCGCCAGATGCAAAAGGACCTGCGGCTTCCGTTCGAGCCGCGGCGCATCGAGTGCTTTGACAACTCCAACATTCAGGGCACCCACCCCGTCAGTGCCTGCGTGGTCTTCATCGACGGCAAGCCGGCCAAGTCGGAGTACCGCCATTTTAACGTCAAAACCGTAGCGGGGCCGGACGATTTTGCGACCATGAAGGAGGCCTTGTCGCGCCGCTACACTCGGGTGCTGAACGAGGGCTTGCCGCTGCCGCAGCTGGTGCTGATCGACGGGGGCAAGGGCCAGCTTTCGGCGGCCGTCGAGGTGTTTGACGAGCTCGGACTGCGCGGTCGGGTGGCGCTGATTGGCATCGCCAAGCGCTTGGAGGAGTTGTTTTTCCCCGACGACCCCGTGCCGTTGTACTTGGATAAGCGTTCGGAAACGCTTAAAGTGCTTCAGCAGGCCCGGAACGAGGCGCACCGCTTCGGCATTACGCACCACCGGGCTCGCCGCAGCAAGTCCAGCTTGAACAGTGCGCTGGACGGAATCCCCGGAGTGGGTCCCGCCACCGTGCAGATCCTGCTTGAAACGTTTAAATCCGTGGCCGGAATCCGCAAGGCCAAGCCCGAAGCGTTGGTCGCTGCGGTGGGGGCCAAGAAGGCGGACGCGGTCCGGCTGGCGCTGGGAACCAGTAACTAGTTACCGGCAACCAGTTTTCCGTCGTCCAGACGGAAGAGCTGTTCGGCCCGATCAATGACCCGCTGGTCGTGGGTGCTGAACAAAAACGTGGTTCCCTCTTGGCGGTTGAGCTCGTGCATGATGTCGAGTAGGGTCTCGGTGCTCTTGGAGTCCAGGTTGGCGGTCGGTTCGTCGGCGAGCACCAGCGAAGGCCGCGAGGCCAGGGCGCGGGCTACGGCCACGCGCTGCTGCTGTCCGCCCGAAAGCTGGGCCGGGCGCTGCAGTTCTTTGCCGGCCAGTCCCACGGCCGCGAGCAGCTCGTAGGCGCGGTCTTTTCGGGCCGAAACGCCCATTCCCTGCAGTTCCATGATGAAGGCCACGTTTTCCCAGGCGTTGAGCACGGGCACGAGGTTGTAGGCCTGGAACACGAATCCAATGCGGTGCAGGCGGAACTCAATGGTTTCGCGGTCGCTGAGGGCCGTGATTTCGGTGCCGTCGATCCAAATTTGGCCCGAGGTTACCCGGTCCAGCCCGCCGATGGCGTTGAGCAGCGTGGTTTTTCCGCAGCCTGAAGGGCCGACGAGGGCCGCAAAGGCTCCGCGCTCGAGGTCAAAAGACACGTGCTGGACGGCGTGGACGGGTCCGGCCGTGGATTCGTAGGTTTTGACGACGCCCTCGGCGCGCAAAAGGGGTTGGGACGACGTACTCATAGCACACGCATACTTTCAATAGGGTTCAATTTCAGGGCTTTGCGCGCCGGGTAGAGCGACGAAAGCAGGCCGAGCACCGCCACGAGCAGGGCGATGGGCAGGTAGTATTCCGGTACCGAAACCGGATAAATGGTCGAATCCAGGCCAAATTCTGCCAGGCCCTGGTCGACGCCGTTGAGGGTGATTCCGGTCCGCGACGTCACGGCAATGGTGAGGTGGCCCAGCAGCAGCCCGAAGGGCATGCCGACGAAGCTGAGCAGCAGGGTTTCCCAGACGACCAGGCGAAAAACCTTGCGGCGCGTCATGCCGACCGCCATGAGCATCCCCAGTTCGCGGGTTCGTTCGAGGATGGCCATCAGCATGGTGTTGAGGATTCCGAAGGCCATGGCAAAGAGAATGACTGCCATGAACAGCAGCAGGGACTGGGCGAGGACCTCGTCGGCATAGCTCAGGTCGGGACTGATTTCGCGCCAGGTGCGCACCACGCTGGAACCCGCGTTCGGCACGGCAGCCCGAAGGTCCGCGACGACGGAATTCAGCGAGTCGATGTCGGCGACCTTGAGGTGGATTTGGTGCGCGGCCAAGGGGGCGGCGGAATCCGGTTCGCCGGGCAAGAGCTCGGCGGCCATCAGGTCGCGCGGGGCGTAGACCTGGACCCCCTCGATGAGGTTGCTGACGCCGTCGTACAGGCCGGTCACCGCAAAAAGCACGCTGTGCACTTCGCCGGTCACGTCCTGAAAAGTCAGCACCACCCGGTCGCCCAGGCCAAGGCCGAGCTGGTTGGCCAGCTTTTGGCCAAGGGTCAAGCCCTCTGCCGAGAATTCGCCGGCGTTGAGGGTGCGCGGGGCGCGAAAGACTTCGGCTTCGCTTTTGGGGTCGACGGCCAGCACCTGTACGGGGGCGGAGGCGGAACCGGCCTGCAGCACCGCCGTGACCACCAAGCGGGCGGACCAGGCCGTGACTTTGGGGTGGGCTTCGAGGGCCGCAATCCAGCGTTCGGGCTCGGCGATCAGGGACTGCACCTCTTGGTTCTCGGCGAACAGGCTGTCCGTGACCTGGGCTTGGCCAACGTAGTCGTCCAGCGCCGCCGCGGTGCGGGCGTTGTTTACGCCCTGAGCCATGCCCATCATGAACACCCCGGCCCAGACGCCGAGTGCCATGGCTCCGACCACGACGCCGCTGCGCCAGGGGCTGCGCCAAATGTTGCGCCAGGCCATCGAAATTAGTAGGTTCATCGGTGTACGGGGCTGGTTTTAAATACGGTGCGGAGCGGCCACGCGGCGGCGAGCAGGGCGATGAGCACGATGATTCCCGCGTGCGTCAGGGTGATGGCCGGGTCGAGGCTGGGCGGAAGAATGGGTTCCCAACCCTGCTGCTCCATGGCCGCCGCCACGTCGCCCTGCAGGCGCAGGGGGTAGCGGTCCAAAATCAGCACGGCGACGCGGCCGAGGATTCCGCCCGCGACGGCGCCCGAAAGGCTGAGCAGCAGCACTTCGATGAAGACGGTTCCGGCCAAAATGCCGCGGCGCATGCCCATCGCGAGCTGCATGGCGAATTCGCGCTGCCGCTCGTTGGCGAGCATGATCATGGTGCCGAGCAAGCCAAACCCGATGACCACGTAGAGGATGAAAAGAATGACTTTGCCGCCCGCGGAGTCGGCCTGAATCGCCTGAATGAGTTCGGGCATGCGCGTCTGCCAGCCCAAAAAGTGCGCGCCCTCGAGGGGGTGCTTGGCGGCCAGTTCGTCGGTCGGGTCCGCGCTGAGTTCCACGCGACGGGGCGTCACTTGGACGTAGCTCCACATGCCGTAGGCGCCCGAAAAGTCCTGGGCGTCGGCGAGGGTGAGGACGGCGCTGCGCTTTTCGAGTTCGGGGTTGCCGAGGTTGAGGGTGCCCGCGACGACCCAGGCGGCTCCGGCCATGCTGCCCTGGTAGCCTTGACCCAAAGCGACCACGCTGTCGCCCACCGCCACGCGAAGTTGTTCGGCCAGGCGCTTGCCGAGCCATACGGAACCTGGTGCGGCGTTCCAAGAGCCGCTGGCGAGTCGGGCTTGCCATTGCGGAGCCTCGGCTTCTTCGGGGCTCAGGCCGATCCACTGGGCCACCCCGCTGCGCTCGCCGGCCGTCACCAGCGAAAAGCCCTGCAGCCGCGGATTGGCGCTGGCCACGTCGGAATTGGCGCGCAGGCCGTCCAGCCATTCGGGGTCCTCGACCATGGCGTAGTCCAGGTTTTGGCTGGGCCAGTAGGCGGTGTCGCTGACCTGCACGTAGCCGCTCATGGATCCAACCACCGTGGCGACCATGTGGTTGTACACGCCCAGCTGCAGGGACCGCATGATGACGGCAAAAAACAGGGCAAAGGCAATGGCCGCGCCCGTAATCAGGCTGCGCCGGCGGTTGCGGCCGAGGTTGCGCCACGCAAGGCGAAGGGCGAGTCGAAATCCGGTCACGGCTGGGTTTGCTGAAGGCGTTCGGGCGTGAACCAGGCGGGCGTCAGCTGGGGCTGCTTCTTCCAGGTTTTTACCGTCATTACCGTGGTTTGCTTGCCGCCTTGGGTGCTGAACTGCAGCTTCACCGGCATGAGCACGCCGTCCATGCGGGCAAATTCAAGTGCGTCCATGCGCTGCTGTTCGCCGTTTCGGGCACTCTGAATGCTGAGTCGGACCCAGCCCTTGTCGCCGGTGTGGATCCAGGCGATCACCGCGTCGGCCGCCACCGGAACTCCCGGCTTTGGCGTGCACTTAATCTTGTGGCAGGGCAGGCCGTTGACGGTCTCGGTGCCGAGGTACTCGTGCGTAAAATCCTTGGCCAGCGAGGCTTGGCCCAGCAGGTTGTCCATCGACGCGTCGGTTCCCATGAATCCGCCGGCCATCAGCATGCTCTGGGGCAGCTTGACCACTTTTCCGGTGCGCGGAACAAAACTGTACATCTGCTTGTCCGCCCGCAGGTAGCGCGTGCCGCGGTCGCGTTCGGG
>JBEAQA010000082.1:0-3348 GCA_041164105.1 Bacteroidota bacterium
TCGCCGCTGACGCCGACTTTTCGGGCGGCCCATCCGTCCAAGCCGTCAAAGGCAAACGCGAGCACCACGGCGACGGTGGCGTATTCGTAGTTCTGGAACATCAAGTACCAAATGGCGGCCATGCCGCAGGCCACATTGCCCAGCGTGAGGGCGTTCGGAATCCATCGCATTGGACAAAAGTACGGCGCTACCTTTGGGGGAATGCAGACGTTGAACCGACTTCCGAACTGGGCTTTGGCCCTCCTGACTCCGGCTGTGCTGAGCCTCTCGTGGCCCGGAGCCCTTGGTTACCACGAATGGCCGGTGCTGGCGCCTTTGCTGTGGGTTTCGATGGTTCCGATGCTCGTGCTCGAGGCGCGCCTTCGGGGCGCCAAGCTGCGGACGTTGGCCGCCTGGTCCTTGGCGAGCATGGCGCTGTTCAACCTCGGAACCACCTGGTGGGTCGCCGGCGCGCACTGGTCGGGCGTGCTGGGCACCGTCCTCATCAACGGAACCCTGATGGCCGGAATTTGGACGCTCTACAGCTACGCGGCGCGGCACGTCGGGGGGCGCACGGCCCTGTGGATATGGATCACGGGCTGGATGGCCCTGGAGCTGCTGCACGACGATTGGGCCTTTAGTTTTCCGTGGCTCAACTTGGGCAATGCCTTTGCCGAAGTCCCGCACTGGGTGCGCTGGTACGCCTGGACCGGTCCCCGCGGCGGAACCCTTTGGCTGCTGTTGGCCAACATTGCCGTCTGGCAGCTGACGCAAGGTTCCACCAAAGCCCGGCGCGTCGCGTTTGCGCTGGCGGTGCTGGGGCCGATCGCGCTGAGTTTTGGTTTGGGCGCCGCGTTGGATGCTCAAGCCCCCACCGGCCAGGTGCGGGCCTTGGTGGTCCAGCCCAACGTGGATCCCTACACGCAAAAGTTTCAAACTCCCGACCTGCAGCAGGCCCGCACGTGGGCGGCCCGGGCGGCGGCCAATATGGATTCCGCGACGGGTTTGCTCGTGCTGCCCGAAACCTTTTTGCACGAAGGCATCGACGAGGTCTATGCTTCGAACTGGCCTTCGCTCATTGCCTTTGAGCCCGTACTGAAGCAGGGCTGGGGCGTGGTGCTCGGGGCGACCACCTACCGCCTGCACGGTCCCGAGCCTGAAAACCCCGCAGCCCGGCGCATCGACGACCGCCGCTACGTGAGCTGGGCGAATTCCGCGCTCGGATTTCGGGCCGGGATGCCGCTCGAAGTCTACCGCAAATCCAAGCTGGTCGTGGGCGTTGAAACCATGCCGATGGTCGAGACCTTGAGCGGAATCCTCGGTGACCTCACCCTCTCGCTGGGCGGCACGAGCGGAACCCTCGCGACCCAGGCTGAGCGCAGCGCCTTCTCGCTGGGCCCAGACCTTCCAAGGGTGGGTGTGCCCATTTGCTGGGAGCAGGATTTCGGGCCCTACGCCGCGGGATTTTCGGCCGCCGGCGCCGAAGTTTTGGCGGTCATCACCAACGACGGCTGGTGGGGCAACACGTCGGGCCACGTCGCGCACCTGCACTACGCCCGGCTTCGCGCGGTCGAGCAGCACCGGGCGGTGCTTCGCAGCGCCAATACCGGAATTTCGGCCGTGATCGGCCCCGACGGCCAGGTGCAGCAGCACTTGCCGTGGAATCGCGAGGGAATGCTTTCGGCGACCGTGCCCACGTTCTCCGAACCGACATTTTTTGTCCGCCACGGCGACATTGTGGGCTCGTGGAGCCTCTTTGTCTTCGGGTTTTTGCTGCTGAGTTTGGTGGTGCGCCGCCTGCGGGGCGTAAAGCCGGTCTAGTTCGGTACGGTGTACGCGGAATTTCGCGGGGAGTGAACCCCGAATTCCGCCCCGAAGTCCGCCCTCGCGCACGCCCGTGAGGCCTACCTTTGCCGCATGGAATTCGATGTACTCGTCATTGGCGCCGGCCCCGGGGGCTACGTGAGCGCCATCCGCTGCGCCCAGCTGGGATTGAACACGGCTTTGGTTGAAAAAGACCCGACGTTGGGCGGAACCTGCCTGAACGTGGGCTGCATCCCGTCGAAGGCGCTGCTCGACTCGTCCGAACACTACTACAACGCGACCCACGCGTTTGCCGAGCACGGCATTGACGTCGAGGCGCCCAAGATCAACTGGCCGCAGATGATGGCCCGCAAGAAGCAAGTGGTCGACACGACCTGCTCGGGCATCGATTTTTTGATGAACAAGAACAAAGTGACGGTCCTCAAAGGGCTTGGCTCGTTTGTGGACGCACACACCGTCAAGGTTTCGGGCGCCGAGGAGCAGACAGTGAAGGCCAAGCACATCATCGTCGCTACGGGCTCCACGCCCATTGAGCTGCCCTTTGCCAAGTTCGACGGCGAGCGCATCATCAGCTCGACCGAGGCCCTGAGCCTTCCGGAAGTTCCCAAGCGCCTGATTGTCATCGGCGGTGGCGTGATCGGCCTCGAGCTCGGCAGCGTGTACAAGCGCCTGGGCGCCGAAGTGACGGTCGTGGAATTCGCCGATTCGATTCTTGCCACGATGGACGGTTCGATCGGTAAAGAGATGCAGCGCGTGCTCCGCAAGATGGGCATGGCGTTTCACCTCGGAACCAAAGTTGAGGGCGTTTCGCGCGCCGGCGACGTGGTCACCGTGACCGCCACCGACAAGAAGGGCAACACCGTGACCGTGGAAGGGGATTACTGCCTCGTGGCCGTGGGCCGCAAGGCCAATACTGCCGGCCTGAACTACGAGGCGGCCGGTTTGACGGCTGACGACCGCGGACGCCTGAACGTCAACGACCACCTGCAGACCAGCCAACCCCACATTTACGCCATTGGCGACGTGGTGCGCGGAGCCATGCTGGCGCACAAAGCCGAAGAAGAAGGTGTCGTAGTGGCCGAGCAGATCGCCGGTCAAAAGCCGCACATTGACTACAATTTGATTCCCGGAATCGTGTACACGTGGCCCGAGGCGGCGAGCGTCGGCAAGACCGAAGAGGAGCTCAAGGCCAGCGGCCGCGGCTACAAGGTGGGCAACTTCCCGATGCGTGCACTGGGACGCAGCCGCGCCTCCGGCGATACCGACGGTTTTGTGAAGATTTTGGCCGACGCCAGCACCGACGAGGTGCTCGGCGCCCACATCGTGGGGGCCCGCGCCGCCGACCTCATCATGGAACTGGCCGTGGCCATGGAGTACCGTGCGTCGGCTGAAGACGTGGCCCGAATTTGCCACGGCCACCCGACCTACACCGAAGCCATTAAAGAAGCTGCCCTCGACGCGACCGCGAAACGAGCGATACACATGTAGCGCCATGGGCTGGAGTCAACGCGTTTGGTCCCACCCCCCGGCGGACCTCGCGGACGA
>JBEAQA010000083.1:0-2870 GCA_041164105.1 Bacteroidota bacterium
GGCAGCCGAGCTTCGTGCTGGCTTGATGACTGGAATCCAGGGTGTTCTGAGTGTTTCGCCCTACTACAACAAGCCGACCCAAGAAGGCATTTACCGCCATTTTTGCCACATCGCTGAGGCCACGGACCTGCCCATCATCCTGTACAACGTTCCGGGCCGGACGGGCTCCAACATGACCGCAGCCACCACCTTGCGCATTGCCCAGGAGGTACCGCACGCCGTGGCGATCAAAGAAGCGAGCGGAAACCTCGAGCAGGCCATGGAACTTATCCAAGGTGCTCCAGCCGGTTTTGACGTGCTCAGCGGCGACGACAACTTGACGCTTCCCTTGATTGCCTGCGGGGCCCAGGGCGTGATTTCCGTGAGCGGACAGGGCTTCCCTAAGACCTTCAGCCAAATGGTTCGCGACGCGCGCCACGGCAATGTGGCCGCCGCGCAAGTGGGCCACTACGCGATGCTTCGCTTCACCCAGCAACTCTTTGCCGAAGGCAATCCGGGCGGAATTAAAGCCGCCTTAGCCCACCTTGGCATTGTGCAGAACCAACTTCGCTTGCCGCTTTGGCCGGTCTCGGATGCCCTGCGTGGCGCCCTGGCCGAATCGGTACAGCAATTGCAGCACCACGAATCATGAGAACGATCCTATTATCGGTGGCGGTAGCCGCCGTGCTTACGGCCTGCGGCGACTACAACAAGGTCCTGAAGAGCACGGACCCGGCGTACAAGCTCGAGCGGGCCATTCAGTACTACGACGGGGGCAACTTCAATAAGGCCTACCCGCTTTTTGACGAGCTGATGTCGTCGTACCGCGGAACCACCAAAGCGCAAGAAGTCTACCGCTACTTTGCCAAAACCCTGTACGGACAGCGCGACTACCTGTTGGCGTCGTACCATTTTAAACGCTTTTCGCAGACCTTTCCGGCGGACGCCTTCGCCGAAGAAGCGGCCTACCTCGCGGCCTACTGTGCCTATTTGGAGGCCCCGAGCCAAACCTTGGATCCGGCCTACACGTACCAAGCCATGGACGAGCTTCAGTTGTTCATCAACCAGCACCCGAATTCCGCATTTTTAGCCAAGGCCAACGAGCACATCGACGAGCTGCGCCAGCGTCTTGAAGAAAAGAGCTTTCTGATTGCCAAGGGCTACCACCACCGCAACCAGTACGCCAGCGCCGTCGTTTCGTTCAACGTCATGCTCAGCGAATTTCCGGACAGCCCGCGCCGCGAAGAGGCCATGTTTTACCGCGTCGAGTCGTCCGTGAAGTATGCTGAAAACTCCATCGACAGCAAGCAAGAAGAACGCTTCCGCGACGCGGAGACCTACGCCAAAGAATACGCTGCGGCCTATCCCGAGGGTGCCTACAGCCAACAAGTAGGGGCGCTCGCACGCCGGATTGCCGCCGGGAACAAAAAATAGTCGTACTTTTGCCCTCCGAATTGCAAAATTTTTCGCACCCCACCATGGACAAAGCTCACCTCGCTGCCTCGAAGACGACCAAAACGCTGGATTTCAACGAGCTCGATGCCACCACTGGCAACATCTACGAAGCGATCGCTGTGATTTCGCGCCGTGCGGAGCAAATCAACGAAACGCTTCGCGCCGAAATCAACGAGAAGCTTCAAGACTTTGAGGTGGTGACCGACAGCCTTGAAGAGGTGTTCGAAAACAAAGAGCAAATCGAGATGTCGCGCCAGTACGAAGCACTGCCCAAGCCCCACGCGATGGCCGTGCACGAGTGGCTTGACGGCAAAGTGTACTACCGCTACCCCGAGAGCGACACGCCCAACGCCTAACTATGGCGCTGCAGGGTCGACGCATCCTGCTGGCCGTCAGTGGCGGCATTGCAGCTTATAAAATTCCGTGGCTTGTTCGCCTTTTGCGCCAATCCGGCGCTGAGGTTCGCGTGGCCATGACCCCATCAGCGGAATCCTTCGTGGCACCGCTAACCCTTGCCGCCTTGAGCGGTCATCCTGCCGAACAGCACTTAGTCCACCAGTCCGGCGGTCGAACCGCCTGGAACAACCACGTTCACCTTGCCGAGTGGGCCGAGGCCTTGGTGGTGGCCCCCGCGACCAGCAATACCTTGTCCAAGGCCGCCAACGGGCTTTGCGACAACCTCGTCCTTTCGCTGGTGCTCTCGGCCAAGTGCCCCGTGTTCTGGGCGCCCGCCATGGACCTCGACATGTACGCGTACCCGGCTACGGCGAACAATTTGGAGCGTTTGGTGTCCATGGGGCACCACGTTTGGCCTTCGCCCGAAGGTGAATTAGCGTCGGGGCTGCACGGTGCGGGGCGCATGGTGGAGCCCGAATTCATGCACCGCCAACTGGACTTGCACTTTGGCGCCCGACCGTTTTGGTCCGAAAAGACGCTCCTGCTGACGTCGGGGCCTACCGAAGAGCCCCTTGATCCCGTGCGTTTTCTGACCAACGGATCCAGCGGAAAAATGGGGGAGGCCTTAGCCGCCGAAGCCGAACTGCGCGGAGCACGAGTTCACTGGGTGCGCGGTCCCTTACGCCGTGCGGACCGAGTTTGGTCTCCGTCCGTAACGGTCGTTCCGGTGCGCACCGCAGCCGAAATGCACGATGCGGCCTTGAGCGCTCTGCCCGAGGTCGACGTGGTCATCGCGGCGGCGGCCGTGGCGGACTTCCGCCCGTCTGCTCCGAGCGCTCATAAGCTCCCCAAGGCGGACCGCGGGAATGCCGTGGCACTCGAAGCCACGCCCGACATTTTAGCCGCCCTCGGTTCCGCCCGTAGCCCCAAGCAAGTTCTTGTAGGCTTTGCCCTTGAAACCCAGGACGGCTTGAATTCCGCCCGCGCCAAGCGCGAACGAAAAGGTGCGGATGCCATCGTCCTCAACCTGGAAACGCCCG
>JBEAQA010000084.1:0-2672 GCA_041164105.1 Bacteroidota bacterium
TGTCCGACGAAACCACCGACACGCTGGGCCACCAAAAGGCGACGAACTACGCGCTGCAGCCCATGGATCGCGAAACGTTTATCGCGGCGCTGCTCGACGGCCTCACCCCGCCGCCCAGTTACTTTCCGCAAAACGTGCTGATGAACATCAAGGGCTATGCGTCGATTGACGGAATCCTGGAACAAGGAACCAAGGCCTACGGTCCGCGCGAATTCGAACAGGTTGCCAACCAGCACAATGCTCTGGTTATCGACACCCGCAAGGCCGACGACTTTGCGGCTGGCCATGTTCCTAATTCCGTGAATATGGGCATTGACGGGCAATTCGCGAACTGGGTGGGCACGTTGGTGCTAGATATTCAGCAGCCCATTTTGCTGGTCACAGACCCCGGTCGCGAAGAAGAGGCCGTAACGCGCCTGGCTCGGGTCGGCTACGACCGCACCCTAGGAACGCTGGAAGGCGGATTTGCAGCCTGGGTGGCCGCCGGCAAAGAAGTGGACTACGTCGAAACCGTAACCGCCAACGAGCTTGAGGTCCTGTTCAAGGCCAACCCCGAAACGCCGGTGCTCGACGTCCGCCGCGCGTCGGAGTACGCCAGCCAGCACCTGCCGAATGCCGTGAACGCACCGCTCGACTACATCAACGAAAGCGTAAAAAAGGTGGATCCCGCGGTGACCTACTACGTACACTGCGCGGGCGGCTACCGTTCGATGGTGTTCATTTCGGTGCTTAAGGCGCGCGGATTCCATAAGTTGGTCAATGTAAATGGTGGATTTTCAGCCATCAAGGACCAAACGGAATTGGCCACCACGGACTACATCGCTCCGACGACGATGTTGTGATGTTGCGGGCGGCACCGCTTGCAAAACCAATCCGGAATGCTATATTTGCCGCCCCAAACATGGTGATTGTAGCTCAGCTGGTTAGAGCGCCGGATTGTGGTTCCGGAGGTCGCGGGTTCGAACCCCGTCTTTCACCCTAAACGAAAACCGAGCACGCGAGTGTTCGGTTTTTTTTTGCTCTTGTATTTTAACGGGGTCGCGGCGTCGGGCGCGAAGTCAGTCGTGGCAATTTTTGCGTCAGGCGCCGCCAAGTTTCTTAAGTTCTCAGGTTAAGCGAAGGTAAATTTTGCGTTTCTTGCTGCCGTGAAACCGCCGTCGAACCTACCGTACCGCTTGCTCTCGTTGGACGGCGGGGGCATTAAAGCGCTGTATTCGGCGAGCGTGCTCGCGGAGTTGGAACCCCATCATCCCGGATTTTGGGCCGCGCACGCCGACTGGATCAGCGGTACGTCGTCGGGCGGAATCCTCGCCCTGGGCTTAGCTGCCGGCCATTCCGCCGGCGACATGGCCCGTTTTCTCGAAGAACAGGGTCCTCAGATTTTTCCGCAGTACCAGGGGTTGCTGCCGCTGGGCCCGGCCCGGCAGGTGCTGCGCCAGCTCCGGCTTCGCGGAAAGTACCCGCCCGATCCGCTGCGCCGCGCGCTGACCGAGTTGCTGGGCGATCGGGTGCTTCAGGATTTGTCCACGGAAGTCAGTGTGGCGGCCGTTAACCTCACGACGGGCGAGCGCACGGTGTTCACGCGGCAGAGCCACCCTGCAGTGGCGCTGGTGGACGTGGCGCTGGCCACTTCGGCGACCCCCGGGTACTTCCCGCCGCATTCAATTGGGGGCGAGCTTTTTGCGGACGGCGGGCTGTGGGTGAATTCGCCGACGCTGAGCGGTCTGGTCTGCGCCCGGCCGCATTTTTCGGGACGGAACGAGCTCCAAGTCCTCTCGGTCGGCACCGTAGAACAGCCGGAGGGCTACCGCAGCGCCGGAGCACCCAAAAGTTTACCGCAGTGGATTCAGCGCATGCTGCACGCATCCACCTACGGCCAGGCCGCACTGACCCACGACGCGGTAGCGGCCTTTTTGCCGCATTTGGCGCCGACTACCCGCTACGTTCGGGTTCCGCCGCCGGTCATCCCCTTCGATTCGCTGGGGCCAGTCCGCATGGACACGACCCATCCCGCGGCCTTGGCTTTGCTTCGTTCGTGCGGCCGTGCCGCGGGGCAAAACCTGACCTCGGACCCCGACGTTCACGCATTTTTAACGAGTTCTTCGGGTGCTTGATTTCGTCCTTTGGAACCTCGAGTGGGTCATGCTGCCCACCGCGCTGGCCGGAATAGGCCACATGCTCGTCGTCCGCTTTTCGGTCGCGGAATCCCTCGCGCAGCCCCTGTGGACCCGAGGTTTTGGGCCCAACAAAACATGGCGGGGAATCCTCGTGATGGTGGCGGGAACCGCTGCCGTAACCGCCGTACTTACCGGCAGCCAAACTCCGCCCGTGCCCACGTCGCCGGCCCTGTGGGGGGCGGGCCTTGGGCTGGCTTATGTGGTGGCGGAACTTCCCAACTCGTGGATCAAGCGCCGCCTGGGGATCCCCGCGGGATCCCAAAGCGCCAAGCACCCCGTTTGGAGCGGGCTGGGGGACAAGCTGGATTCCGCCACGCTGGGCGCCGTGCTGCTTGGCCTATGGGTTCCGAGCGACCCCGGCGGATTCCACCTCACCGCCGAACTGGGTTTTGCCGAGGTTTTTGCCCTAAGCCTTGCCGTCAACGCGGGCATGCACGCGGTCATTTCGGCCCTGCTGGTGGCGGCGGGCCTTAAAAAGAGTTTTTAAATGCTTAA